>JAQGHW010000488.1 GCA_028291505.1 Rhodopila sp.
GCAGCCGGTCTTCCCAGTCCGACAGCCGGAAGAAATACGACGGCTCCTTGACCCACTCCACCGGCGCGCCGCTCGGCGCCACGCGGGAGCCGTCCGGGCGCAGCGTCAGCTCACTTTCATCGTAGAAGGCTTCGTCCCGAACCGCGTACCACCCCTCATAATTCCCCAGGTAGATGTCGCCGTTCGCCTCGATCCGCCGCCACAGCTCGGCGCACGAGACCTTGTGCCGCTCCTCCGTGGTGCGGATCCAGTCATCGTACGACACACCCATGGTGTCGCTCATGGCCCTGAAATCGGCTGAAATCTGGTCGGTGAAGGTCTGCGGATCGACCCCGGCGTCGGCCGCTGCCTTTTCGACCTTCTGCCCGTGCTCATCCGTTCCGGTCAGGAAGAACACGTCGTAGCCGTCCAGCCGCTTGAACCGCGCCATCACGTCCGCCGCGATCGAGGTATAGGCGTGGCCGATATGCGGAGCCCCGTTCACGTAATAGATCGGGGTCGTGATGTAGAACTTCTGGGTCATGGGTCTTCTTTAAACTGCATCGCCGGGCATGCCGATCCCGGCGTGGCAGGGTTATAACCTGGGTTCACGCAGTGGCCTATGTATCGTGAGATACGAGATATGGCCGTCCCCGGTTATGTGCTAACATTGAGGCATCGTCCGGAGTTTCCATGCCAACCACCCAGGTCGATGACCCCGTCCTCGTTCGCTTCCGTCAAGCGCTGACCGACGCCTATGGCAGCCGCTTGCAGCGCGTCGTCCTGTTCGGCTCCCGCGCTCGGGGCGATGCACGGCCAGATTCCGATTACGATGTCGCGGTGTTTATCTACGAACTGGAAGGCTTTGGCGAAGAGTCCGGACGGCTGGCCGAGATCGAGACGGAAATTCTCTTAGACGCCGGTGCGGTCATCAACGCGCTGCCGTTTCGTGCGGGTGCATACAACGATCGCACCGGCCTGATGTTGGAACTGCGGCGCGAGGGCGTCGATCTGTGACGCCGGAAGCGGCGCGATACCTGGAGAAAGCGGGGGAAGATTTAAGCGAGGCGCAGCAGATCGCGGCAATCCACTTGGCGAAGGTCGCTGCGCGTTCGGCCTATTATGCGGCCTTCCACGCCGCCGAGGCTTATATCGTCGCGAAGACCGGCCGCGTTGCGAGGACCCATTCGGGCGTGCGGGCCGAATTCTCACGTCTGGCCAAGGACGACCCGCTTATCAGCAAGTCCTTGATAACATTTTTGCCCCAGGCATATCGTTACAAGGAAATCGGCGATTACAGCCTGGATCCGGATGCCGTCATCACGATGGGACACGCCGAAGCCGCTATCATCTCGGCGGCGGCGTTCATTAACGGAGTGCGAAACGCGCTGGTTTAAGCTGATTATGAGGGACATTTATACGACGCCGCGATCTTGCAGCGGAAACCCCTGGCAGAGCGGTCAGGCAGGCGCACTCAACATCCCGATCCCCGCCACGATTGCCTGGCGCTTGTCCAGTGCGAACCGTTCGGTTTCGTCCTGCAGCTTTGTCAGCCCCTGCCACAGCTCGCCCCACGCGTCGAGCGGACGCAGCGCGACCAGCCTTGTCTGATCCGGATCCGCCCTGCCCCGCACGCTTTCACGCACCGCAGCTGCCATGGCGGCGCGCACCAGGTCCATGAACGTCGAGAACCCGGTCTCGCTGCGGCCCAGGAAATCGGCGATCTCATAGCCCCTGGACACCGGCACTGAAGGCAGGTCGGATAACAGTTTGTCCACCAGCAGCGCGATTTTGAGGCCTTCGTCCTCCGCCAGCATCACCGCCCGTCCCGGCGAGCCCTCGGCAAGGGTGATCAGCCGTCCACGCTCATCCGCGTTGAGGCGCGGCAGGTACTGGGTGAGAAGTTGTGCCATCGGCGCGTCTTCCAGCGGCGACAGGCGCAAGCGGCGGCAACGGCTGCGGATCGTCGGCAGCAGCCGGCCCGGTGCCGAACAGACCAGCAGCAGGATCGCCCGAGCCGGCGGCTCCTCCAGGATTTTCAGTAGCGCATTCGCGGACGCCTGGTTCAGTTCCTCGGCGCCATCGACAACGACAACGCGCCAGCCACCCTCGGCCGGGGTCAGCGACATGAAGCCGTTGATCCGGCGCACGTCCTCGACCGCGATCTGGGTCTTCATGCGCCTGGTCTTTTCGTTGAGCATGCGCTCAATCGTCAGCAGGTCGGCGTGCGAACCCGCGGCCACGCGTCGAAACACCGGATCGGCCGGGTCGAGCGCAAGAGTCTCCCCGGCCTGCTGCCCGGCCAGCAGACGCCGCGCGAAGCGGTAGGCCAGCGTGGCCTTGCCGACGCCCTCGGGTCCGGTGATCAGCCACGCATGGTGCATCCGCCCGGCGCGGATGGCGTCCAGGATGGTGGCTTCGGCGTCGGCGTGGCCAAGCAGCAACGGGTTGGCGCGTGGTTCGGGAGCAAGCATGGAGAGGTTATAGCGGACGTCTCCATGCTGCGTCATTCCCAGATCCGGCAGCGTCAGGCGGCCCGCTTCGTCTGGTATCGCTCATCAGAGAAGGGCGACGCGCCTTGAGCAACTGGCGCGCTCTGTGTTTGCCGCTTTGGATCAGCGTATCGAGCCGCTTCCGCTCCTCATCGCTGAGCCGAACGATGTACTTGCTTCGGGTTTTTTGTTTCGCGGTCACGGGGTGACTCCGATGGTCCGGAGCCATCGATTCAGACGTAAGCCGCAAAATCAATGACGGGAGGTTCCATGGATAAAATCTGACCGAAAGAACCGTCATATTTATCCACCAGGCTTTGATTTGGTGGGCTGATTCACCCAACGCTTGGGAGTCAGACCACTAGCGTATCGTGCTGCCGGGCGGCGGTGGCATCGGCGGTGGCGGCGAGGGCGCGTACATTCCAGTTGCCGCACTCGGCGGACGCGGCTCCACGGCACCCTTGTAGTTCCCATTCAACTGGTTGGCGTTCAGCCCATCGACCCGGCTATCGCCCGTGTTGTTGCCGGCATCGTTTCGGTGATCGACGTTGCCGTACGGATTATCGGCGTTCGCGGCATGAGCGGCCGACCAGGTCAGCCCCATCATTGGGCCCAACCCGAAGGTAATCAGACCTGCGGCAAGCAAAGTCTTTTTCATACGGATCTCCCGGTAATAAACTCGCAGCCAGAACGCCCGGCATCGGCAATGGATGCATCACAATCCGCGAACGGAAGGATTCTCCCATCAAAACCATGAGAGCGACCGTCCGGGTAGTTTCCGATCCTGTCGCGGTCGCAGACGGAAGTTTGAGCGAGACCACGCCTTATCCCAAAAGAATAACTCATGACCTAGAACCAAAGCGCAGACCGCCCATGGTGATGCCCGGCATTCGGTTTTCCATGGTAACGAGGCTGAGAAATATCAAGTCGGGAATGATAACCTAGCGTTACTATCAGCCGGACCTGCGTGAAGGACAGTGGTAAGGTCCGCCTGACCAACCATCTGCGGAAGACAAAATCATGGAGGCTCAGTTGAAACTTTCGCGAACCGTTCCAATTTTGTCTATCGGCGTGCATCGGTGCTCATCTAGGGTTCCCGGTCACTTATTTTGAACAAGCCGCAAGGGTTTATTCGGCGGATAAATCTTCCCGTTTGCTATCGTTCGCGTGCAGCCTCATTCTTCACTCTTGCCGGGCGCTGGAGCCAGCCACCCGCCCATCTGTCGTGTGGTAAGTAGATTCCACAGCTAGACCTTGTGACGAAAAGTGACCAGCGTCGGTGGCTAGAGGGACCCGACAAGCCATGTGTTGCTGAAGGATTGATTCCCCGATGGCTCAGGAAAGCATCGCGTTCGACGCCGGCTCTGGGGACATTGAACAAGCGCTCAAGAACAGCGAAACCCGCTTTCGGCTTGTCGTGGAAGCATCGCCCGGCGCGATGGTGATGACCCGCCGTTCCGGTCAGATCGAAATGCTCAATGCCCAGGCGGAACGCATGTTCGGCTATCCACGCGAGGAAATCGTTGGCCGACAGGTGGAAATGCTGCTGCCCGAGCGGTTCCGTGGGCGAGCACTGCAATACCTGCTTTTTGGCGATCCCGGGTCGCGACCGACCGGTGCCGGTCCCGAGTTGTTTGGTCTGAGAAAGGATGACAGCGAGTTCCCGGTGGAAATCGGGCTCAATCCTATCGAGACTGACGACGGGCCGATGATCCTTTACGCGATCGTTGACATATCCGAACGCATGCGCACCGCGGAGCGCTTCCGTCTGGTCGTGGAAGCGTCGCCCAGCGCGATGGTGATGGTCCGCGCCACCGGCCAGATCGAGATGGTCAACGCCCAGGCGGAGCGTATGTTCGGCTACCCGCGTGAGGAACTGCTGGGGCAGCAGGTCGAAATGCTGCTGCCGGAGCGGTTATGCGACCGCCATCCAGCGTTGTGCGAAGGATTGTCCGGTTCCCCGCGGTCGCGATCGGTCGGTGCCGAGGCGGAGTGGATGGGACGAAGAAACGACGGTGTCGTGTTTCCGGTGGAGATCGGCCTCAATCCCATCGAGACCGACGACGGCCCGATGATCCTTTATGCCATCGTGGATATGTCGGAGCGCGCCAGGGCGGCGCAGGCGCTGGCGCAGTCCGAAGCCGAACTTCGAGCCAGCTTCGAGGGGGCGGCCGTGGGAAAAGTGCTCGCGGATCCGGTATCGAGGCGCATTACGCGCGCCAATCTCGCCTTCGCACGTATGCTCGGCTACCGGCCGGAGGAGCTTGTCGGCCGTACCTGTCCGCAGTTTACCTGGCATGAGGATCTGGCTGCCGACGCGGCCGACTATGCCCGCCTGCTCTCGGGTGAGGACGACGTCAACGTTCGGGAAATGCGCTACATGCGTCGCGATGGCTCGCCGTTCTGGGTGCGCGCATCGGCGACCATCACCCGCGCGTCCGGAATCCGAAACCGGGCGATCGTGGTCGGTGCGATCGAGGATATCGACACTCGTTACAAGGCCGAAGTCGCCTTGAGGGTAGCAAAACAAGAACTTGAACAGGTTGTCGAAGAACGCACCAGGGCGCTCAGCGAGCGCGACCTGCTGCTTCGTGAGGTCTATCACCGGGTCAAGAACAATCTACAGCTGGTCGACAGTCTGTTGGTGATGCAGGGCCGCAAGCTGGAGGATCCGCGGGCCAGGGAGGCATTGCTGAGCCTGCGCGGCCGGATCTTCGCGTTGGGATTGGTGCACCAGCAATTGATGGGTTCGGCCGACCTGAAAACCTTCGACGTCGTCCCCTTCCTGGACGACCTGTCGAAGAACATTCTGGAAGGCGTCGGCACCGCGGGGGTTAATATATCGGTGGAGGCATGCACACTGGTCGTCGGCCTGGACTTCGCCGTTCCCTTGGGTTTGCTGGTGACCGAGTTGGTGACCAACTCGCTCAAGCATGCCTTTCCGTTCGGAACCGGAAATATCTCAGTGATCCTGCGCAACGACATCGGCGGGAAGCTGGTCCTGACAGTTGCCGACGACGGCATCGGGCCGCCGGACGACAACACCGCCGGCAAGCCGGAATTCGGCCTCGGGACTCGTATCATCAACAACCTCGTCGGTCAGCTTGAGGGCACGATGGTGGTTCGGAGGGCGAATGGGATGACAACGGAAATTAGGATCGACATGCCGGTACAGTCATGAACGATCTGCGTGAATGTGTTCTTGTTGTCGACGATGAGGTCTTGATTGCCGAACTCTGGTGCATGATCCTGGAGGACATGGGGCTGGAGGTCTGCGGACAGGCAGCGACCGCCGAGGCCGCCGTCGCCATGGCAAAGGCGCATCGGCCAAAGGTCGTTCTGATGGACGTGCGGTTGCGCGGGCAACAGGACGGTGTCGATGCCGCCCTCGCGATCCATGAAAATGTGGGTTCCAAGGTCATCTTCATCACCGGATCCAAGGAGGCTTCGACCGCCGCGCGCATTCGGCTCGACCATCCGGTGGCGGTGCTGTTCAAACCGGTCTCCGACCGGCAGCTTCAGTCTGCCGTCAGGGCCGCGATGGCAGAGCCTGCCAAGGGGCAATCATGAGGGGTGCGATCATGAGGGGGTGCGACCGTGCGGCGTCACGGTAATCCCCGATGACCGGTGCCGCGCTGTGATGCGACGAACCAGGGCTGCGCCGCGCGGTCACCCGCTCGGCCAGTGCGGTCACGCCGCGTCCCTCCAGACGGGTCGTGGTGCCGCGGTCTCGGCAAGACCCTGGAACAATGGTCTGAACCAACCGATACATCCAGCTGAGCGTCTCTCGCGGAACAGTATGTTGTTAGTAAGGAATGTTATGATCGACTCCCGTCTCGGCAGGCCGCGCGATCAGTGGCATTTGAACAAAACGAGACCGGCCGTGTATACGGAACGTAACGGTTGGAGATGATGTCATGCCAACTCTAACCCATCTATGGTTGGCTCATGACATGGTATACGTAAAGGAGGAATACAGACTCCTGTTAAAGATCGGGGCGCTATCGTATATCAGCGGTATGGACATCCATGATTACCAATCGACCCTGAGCCCGGATCAGGAAGATGGCATCATAGAGATAGGTCGTTGCTGTTCGATTGGTGACGATGTGCATGTTCATATTTACGGCGGTCACGACTACGGCAGGATAACCACCAGTCCGTTGGCGCCGCTGGTTGAATATAAGGATTTTCTGTCCCCCATACCCCGAGAGAACGTCCGAATTGGAAATGATGTCTGGATCGGAAACGGCACCAGGATCCTTAGCGATGTCAAAATCGGCGATGGCGCTGTTATTGGAGCGATGACTGTAGTAGCGAAAGATATACCGCCATATGCGATCGTCGTTGGGAACCCACCCCGAATCATAAGGTATAGATTTTCGGAGTCGCAGATAGATTCCTTGCTGAAAATCCAATGGTGGAACTGGCCTTTGGAGAAAATCGCAGACAATGTAAAGTTATTTTTCAGCAGGGATATTGACACGTTTATAGAACTACATGGGGATTGAATAATTCCCGGTACCCTGAAAGCATGAGGGCCTGCACGCCGCCGACGCCGGCATCCTCGTCTTCTCCGGCCCGGTCTGCCGGGACCCGTGCATGAAGCCCGCCACGGCACGAATTTCCTGCGCCGCCGCGCCCCTGTGGTAAAAACGCCCGTTCAGGCACGCTGCGGCCCATCTGCCTGGCCCACGCCCGCCAACCGCGGACCTCGATCCAAATACATGAGCGAAATCGACGCACCGGCAACGCACCGAGGCGACCCGACGCCCGCGCCCCGGACGCCGATCAAACCGCCTCCCCCGCGCACCAACCGCTCGCCCAGGCCCACTGAAAATTATAGCCACCCAGCCATCCGGTCACGTCCACCGCCTCCCCGATCACGAACAACCCCGGCACGCCGTTCGCCGCCATCGTCCGGGACGACAGATCCCGGGTATCCACCCCGCCGCGGGTTACCTCGGCCTTCGCATAACCCTCGGTCCCGGATGGAGAAACCAGCCACCCGGACAGCCGGGCCGCTACCTCCTGCAGAACCCGGTCCGGCAAATCCGCCATCCGCTCGCCTGCAACCGATGTCGCCAAAGCCGCCGCCAGCCGAACCGGCAGAACCTCGGCCAGCACACTCCCAAGCCCGGCTTTGGGCCGAGACCGTTTGCGCGCCAGCAGCATTGCCGCCGCATCGATCCCGGGCAGCAGGTCCAGCGTCACCGGCCCGTCCTGCCAATACGACGAGATCTGCAGGACAGCCGGCCCGGAAAGCCCGCGATGGGTGAACAGCATCGCCTCGCGGAACGCCAACCGCCCCACGCGGACCGAACTGTCCACCGAAACCCCACTCAAAGGTCGCATCAGCGCCAGCAGATCGCCGTCGAACGTCAGTGGCACCAACCCCGGCCTGATCGCGGTCAGCCGCAGCCCAAACCGAGACGCCACGTCATATGCGAACCCCGTCGCTCCCATCTTCGGGATCGACAGCCCACCCGTCGCCAGCACCAGGCAACCCGCGCGGAACGTGCCGCGATCCGTCTCCACCCGAAATCCATCCGCCCGGCCCACGTCGACAACCCGATGCCCCAACCGCACATCGACACCGGCCGCGGCGCACTCCGCCAGCAGCATGGCGACGATTTGCCGCGCCGACCCGTCGCAGAACAACTGCCCCAACGTCTTCTCGTGGAACGCGATACCATGTCGTTGCACCAGGGCGACGAAATCCGCCGGCGTATATCCGCTCAGCGCGGACCGGCAGAAATGCGGATTGTCCGACAGGAACCGCTCCGGCACGGTCCCGGTGTTGGTAAAGTTGCACCGCCCTCCGCCTGAGATCAGGATCTTCGCCCCGGCGGTGGGCGCATGATCCAGCACCAGCACCCGCCGCCCGCGTTGCCCCGCGCGGATCGCACACATCAGTCCCGCGGCGCCCGCGCCCAGGATGATCACGTCGTGGTCGGTCATGCGTTCGGCTATAGCAGCCAGCCTCCAACGGATATATCTGCTTGCGATGTTCGGCCCGGGCGCCATCGAGCCCCGGTTGATCTACGATGCCCGCCTGACCGACGCCGAGGTCGACCGGCGCCAACGAGCCCGCGACCAGGCCCCGGAGGATTAATACCGCGCTTGAGGCCTACACCGGCCCGCGTTAGATGAGTGGTCACGACACATGACCAGTCAAATCAGGTGACCAATGGCAACCACCGAAACCATCAGCGCCTCGGAGTTCAAGGCGAAGTGCCTGAACATCCTGGACCGCGTCGCCAGCCACGAGGTCGATCGCGTCATCATCACCAAGCGGGGCAAGACGGTCGGAGTGTTGCTGCCGCCCGAGACTGTCGCCGTTCAGGATCTGTATGGCAGCATGCGCGGCTCGGTCATCATCCCGGAGGATTTTGACCTGACCGAACCTGTCCTCGACGAACCATTCGATGCCGAAGAGGGCATTTGGCACCGGTGAGCGATGATGCGGCGCCGGCGTCATTGTTGCTGGATACATGCGCGGTCATTTGGCTGGTGAACGCGGGGTCGCTTTCCGCGCGGGCGACCGACCTGATCGGACACGCCGCCGGAACTGGTGGCGTTTTCGTATCCACGGCTTCGGCATGGGAAATTGACTTGCTGAGCAGACCACGCTCTGGCCGAAGGCAGACGCCCCAATTCCTTCCGGATGCGAAGGCCTGGTTTGCCAGGCTCATGGCGTTGCCGGGGATCAGGGAAGCGCCGATCACGGCGGCGATCGCGATCGACTCCTCGCACCTTCCCGGCGACCTTGATGCCGACCCGATGGATCGGCTGATCATCGCCACCGCCCGCCATCTCGGCATGCCGATCGTCACCGGCGACCGCAAGATCCTGGCGTACGCCGAAGCGGGATTTGTCAGGGTCATCCCTTGTTGATCCCACGAACTTGCCCCCAACATCCGCAGGGTCTAGAAGCCCGCCTCTTTCCCAATTCTGTCGGACGGACCAACCCATGAAGCAGCAGGCGAATCTGATCCGCGCCGGCCAGGTGATCGAGCATGAAGGCCGTCGCTGGACGGTGCTGAAACAGCAGATCATCACCCCCGGTAAGGGCGGCGCCTTCATCCAGGTCGAAATGCGCGACCTGAAGTCGGGCAACACGACCAACGAACGCTGGCGCACCGCCGACACCGTCGAGCGGCTGACCACCGAGGAAAAGGAGTACACCTACTCCTACAGCGACGGCACCAACCTGGTGCTGATGGACCCCGACACCTACGAGGAAACCCACGTCCCGGCCGATCTGATGGGTGACGCGGCGCCGTTCCTGCAGGACCAGATGAAGCTCGTGGTCGATCTGGTGGAGGGCGAGCCGGTGATGATCCACCTGCCCTCCTCCGTCGTGCTGGAAGTGGTCGAGGCGGATCCGGTGGTCAAAGGCCAGACCGCATCCTCGTCGTACAAACCGGCAAAACTGTCCAACGGGGTGAAGACCAACGTACCGCCGTTCATCGAGGCGGGTGAGCGGATCGTGGTCCGCACCGAGGATGCCACCTACGTCGAACGCGCCAAGGGCTGATGGCGTTTCGTCTCTCACCGCATCTGACCGTCATGGCCAACGCCGCGCAAAAGGCGGCGAAGCGGTTGCTGCGTGACTTCTCCGAGGTCGAACAGCTGCAGGTCAGCGTCAAGGGCCCCTCCGACTTCGTCTCCCAGGCCGATATTCGCGCCGAACAGACGTTGAAGGAGGAACTGAACAAGGCGCGCCCTGGTTACGCGTTCCTGATGGAGGAATCCGGTGCCTCGGGTTCGGAGAACTGGACCTGGCGGTGGGTGGTGGACCCGCTGGACGGAACGACCAATTTCCTGCACGGGATGCCGCACTGGGCGATCAGCATCGGGCTGGAACGCCGGCTGGCGGATGGCACGTCGGAGGTGCACGCCGGGCTGATCTACGCCCCCGCGGCGGATGAGATGTTCTGGGCGGAAAAGGGCACCGGCGCATTCATGAACGAACGCCGGCTGCGGGTGTCCGCTCGGCGTGAGCTGAATGAGGCGGTGTTCGCGACGGGGATTCCGTTCGCGGTCGTCTCCGCCTCCCGTCAGCGTGCCTTCAGCCGGACGCTTTCGACCTTGATGCCCCAGGTCGCCGGTATCCGACGGTTCGGTGCGGCGGCGCTGGACCTGGCCTGGGTCGCGCATGGTCGTTTCGATGCGTACTGGGAGCTTGGGATCAAGCCGTGGGACATCTGCGCGGGGCTGCTGCTGGTCCGGGAAGCGGGTGGTTACGCGACCGATGTGGGCGACGGCGACCCGCGTGAGACCGGCAATATCGTGGCTGGGAACCCTGCTCTTCATGCGAAGTTACGGCCCATAGTCGCCGAGGGCATGCAGCCGCCGGCGTAACGCGGGAGCGCGGGATGCAGCGGATCGTCGTCCAGCAAGCCGACATCACCACCCTGACGGTCGATGCCATCGTCAATGCGGCGAACCAGTCGTTGTTGGGCGGCGGCGGGGTCGATGGCGCCATCCACCGAGCCGCCGGGCCGGACCTGCTGCGGGAGTGCCGGACAGTTGGGGGATGCCCGACCGGCGAGGCTCGGATTACGCAAGGATATCGTCTGCCGGCCCGTTACGTCATTCACGCGGTTGGTCCACGCTATCGGGATGGCCGGCACGGGGAAGCGGCGCTGCTGTCAGGGTGCTACCGGAACAGCCTGGACCTCGCGGTTGCCCATGGGGTCAGGTCGATCGCGTTTCCCGCGATCAGTTGCGGCATCTACGGCTATCCCATTCCGGATGCCGCTCGGATTGCCATCGATACAATATGGACGTTTCTTGCAAGTTGTGAGACGGTGGAACGGGTTATCTTCGCTTGTCTTGGTGCGGAGGTGTTCGCCGCGTTTCAGAATGCGCTTGGGGGTCAAGCGTCGGGATCGGACCACTAGACCATTGTTTTCACGAGAAATTTTGTCAGCCGGACTGTTCCAGTCAGGCTGATGTTGCTCTAGCCCGTTTGGGAACGTGGCATTGACTCCGCCGACGTCCGAGGGTGCGAATTGTCTTGATGGTCATGTTGATTGCGGCTGCCATCTTGTCAGCAGGAAGGCCGGATGCATCAGCGGATGGCGTGTCGCGACCGGCCTGGTCGGCCAATTTCCATCGTTCAGACGAAGACGTGGGTGGCCGGGCGAGCCCGTCAGTGGAGGCTGTGGTTGCCGGACTGCGAAACGGAGTGGGCCGGGCGAGAGATTTGCCCCAGGTAGAATCCATTTTGCTGGATCGCGACGATGACAGGGTTGGATGCGTTTGATCCGGTCAGAGCTTTTGATGGACCGGTATACAGCGGTTCGCTGGCGGCATCCTTGGCCCAGGGCGCGAACTCAGTTGGCAGGTTTCCCCCGTCGGGGCAGGATGTGAGCCCAAATACCCTCACGTCACTCCATGACCAGAACAGGTAAACTGACATAGATCAAATATGTCACACTGAGGGGGCAGAGGCAATAGATCAGTTCGACCAAAAACCCTTGGAAGAAGGGACATCGGCGGCAAGCCAAGGATGACGCAGATCGGGCGCTATTCTTCGACTGCTGCTTCAACGTCTGACAACAGCGGGCCCGAAGTATCGACCCTTCGTCGAATTGGCGGGGCGCTGGTGTTGTTGATTTTGGGCGCAGCCGCCCACCAGCCAAGTGCGCATACCAGTCAGCCCTTCGGGCCGCTGGCATAGCGAGGTGGATCCCATAATTATTGGGTGTGCTGTCACGTTTCCGTGCGTCTCCTTTGATTTATTACATCTTGACGTCATCTTTGTAAGGAAGTGAAAGGCAGTCCGGTGCTTTTGCGCGATATCATTTATTATGCGATCCGAGAGGCGATCCTAACCTGCGAATATCGGCCGGGACAGGAACTCCGAGAGCAGATACTGGCGGAGCGATATCGAGTCAGC
Organism: Rhodopila sp.; assembly: GCA_028291505.1. GTDB lineage: Bacteria > Pseudomonadota > Alphaproteobacteria > Acetobacterales > Acetobacteraceae > Rhodopila. The sequence continues at coordinate 12,382 of JAQGHW010000488.1, forward strand.
CGATCTCCGATTCGGGATTCATTGCTTCGGCTGGAGCGGGAAGACCTGGTGACGGTAATGCCCCGGCAGGGTTATCAGGTCAGGCCGATCTCGACTTCCGATGTCGAAAATCTGTTTGATTTTCATTTGTTGGTCGAACCGGCCTGTGCGGCGGCGGCGGCGCGAGTGGAAGGTCCGGCGTCGCTGGCACTCGACCAGTTCCGCGGCTTCGCGGACGAGGATAAGGACGAAACCTCGTTTACCGGGCACAATAAGTCCTTCCACCGTGCCGTGGCGGGCTTGTCGGGTAATTTGCGCATGGCGGCTGTCGCTTTGCACCTGACCGAACAACTGGAACGCCTTGTACAGGTCAGCGTGCGTGTCTTCAACCATGAGCAGGTGCGTGACTCCTGCCTGCAGCACGACGCGATCATCGATGCGATCCAGGTTCATGACGCCGAAGGTGCCGGTCGCCTTTCCTACGAACATGCGGCAGGAGCGCACGCTCGGGTGGCGTTGGCGCTGCAACAGGTTGCCGCCGGATAACGATATCGATGCGGTGGGGTTCGCGCCGGGCGACGTGGCTGAACGGTTGAGCCAGCACTCTGCCAAGCGCTAGAGCATTGTTTTCACGAGCAACTTTGTCAACCGGACTGTTCCAGTCAGGCTGATGTTGCTCTAGCGCGGCAGGATCGTCGAGCCGGCGTACCGCGCGGCGTCGCCGAGTTGCTGCTCTATGCGAATGAGCTGGTTGTATTTCGCGGTGCGGTCGCTGCGTGCCAGGCTGCCGGTCTTGATCTGGCCGCAGTTCGTGGCCACCGCGAGGTCGGCGATGGTGGCGTCCTCGGTCTCCCCCGAACGGTGGCTCATGACCGCTTTCCAGCCGGCACGGTGGGCTATTTCCACTGTCTCCAGCGTCTCGGACAGGGTGCCGATCTGATTGACCTTGATCAGGATGGCGTTGGCGGACCCCAGCGCGATGCCGCGGCGCAGACGCTCTGGATTGGTCACGAACAGATCGTCGCCGACGAGCTGGACTTTCTTGCCGAGTGTCTCGGTGAGCAGCTTCCAGGTGTCCCAGTCGTCCTCGGCGCATCCATCTTCAATCGAGACGATCGGGTAGCGGCTGACCAGATCGGCGTAGTAGCGGACGATGCCCTCGGAATCGAGCACCTTGCCCTCGCCTTCGAGGTGGTATTTTCCGTCCTTGAAGAACTCGGTCGAGGCCGGGTCGAGTGCGAAGGTGATGTCCTCGCCGAGGCGGTAGCCGGCCTGCTCGACGGCCTTCGCGAGGAAGCCCAGCGCCTCATCGGCGGATTTCAGGTTGGGGGCGAAGCCGCCCTCGTCGCCGACATTGGTGCCGTGGCCGGCGTCGTGCAGGCCCTTCTTCAATGCGGCATAAATCTCGGAACCCATGCGCACCGCGTCGGCCAGCGTCGGGGCGGAGATCGGCTGGATCATGAATTCCTGGATGTCGATCGGATTGTCGGCATGCTTGCCGCCATTCACGATGTTCATCATCGGCACCGGCAGGGTGCGGGCGTAGGCGCCGCCGATATAGCGATACAGTGGCTGGCCCTGGTCGGATGCCGCGGCCTTCGCGACGGCCAGCGAAACCCCCAGGATCGCATTGGCGCCCAGCCGTCCCTTGTTCGGCGTGCCGTCCAGATCGATCATGATGTTGTCGATCATGACCTGTTCGGTTGCCTCGACGCCGCCGACCGCCTCCAGGATTTCCCCCGCGACATTGGCGACGGCGGTAAGGACGCCTTTGCCGCCGTAGCGCGCCTTGTCGCCGTCCCGCAGTTCCACCGCCTCATGCGCACCGGTCGATGCGCCGGACGGCACCGCGGCTCGGCCCATGGCGCCGGATTCGAGGATGACATCGACCTCGATCGTCGGGTTGCCGCGGCTGTCGAGGATTTCGCGGGCGGTGATGTCGGCGATCGCGGCCATATACGGGTCTCCGGTCCAGAATGCCGCCGGTGCCTATCATTTTGAGCCGGATGTTGCCAGCCTGAGGCGCGACCGGTCGCAGGGTAATCGGGTTTCGGGGTCCTGGAGCCGTGCGACCGTCTGATGTCATCCGACCATTCGACGCCGGTCGGGGTGCACGGCCTGGGCTTTTCAACACGGAGAACGAACGAGGGCCACGAAGAGCCACCGAGGAGTGGAGCCGTATCGGTCGATGAAGCGCCGCAGGCCACTCTTGGGCCTCATCACATGGAATTCGAGCGGCGGCCGGAAGCAGGACCGATTCATTCTGTCCTGTCGAAAAGCTGGCTCCGCCGAATATCGATGCTTGAGCACGGCGACTCTCCGTGGTCCGCCGTGGCCCTCGTGCTACCTCCGTGCTGAAAGGGAAGGAAGAATGAACGAATGCGGCCTTGACATCGACCCCCTGCCCCTTGCCTGCGTTGGAGCCAGGAGGCTGAGCGGCGAGTCGGCTGACAACGCTGGTGCGCCTTGCAATGACAAATGAGTCGCGTTCAGTGGCAGTCTCACTTTCATTTGACATCGAGATCGTTTCAGCGGGTCGCACGCGGCCCCACTTTCACGAAAGCCGTGAAGGAGCGCCGAATGAAATATCTGTCTGACATCAAAATTTCCGCCGACCCCAGGACGCCGGGCTTGACCGCGTTCAGGACCAGGCTGGTTTCGGTGGGAATTTTGGCGGCAGTTTCGGTTGGGATTTTGGCGACCGCGCCGGCGGCGGCGTTGGCTCAGATCCAGACCTACTATCACGCCGGGGTTTGGGACGCGTTCAGCGGCCGGAACGACAAGGGCGGCGCGATCTGCGGCATCGGCAACACCAATCCGGCCGACAATCGGCGGCTGGCGATCCGCCACGACATCGGCGGCGGGGACACGGTATTCTCGGTGAGCAAACCTGACTGGTCGATTCCAGATA
>JAQGHW010000518.1 GCA_028291505.1 Rhodopila sp.
CGGCGTCACGGCGGTTGCGGCCTATCTCACGGCAGCCGGGCTGCTCATTACAGTTTGCGTATCGCTGCTGCCGGAGACCTTGGCGGGACACCCCGGGGCGATCGGGTGAAGCAAAGTTAAAGACCAGGGCTCTGCCCTGGACCCGCCAAGGGCTTACCCTTGGAACCACTTATGGGGTTTGGGCGTGAAGGAGGGGCCTACTCAGTGGTTCCAACTTCGCCGTAGGCCCCTCCTTCACACCCAAACCTAATGAACGGATTTCAAAGGCTATGCCTTTGATGGGGTCGAGGGGCAACGCCCCCGCCTTACTTTGCTTCACCCGATCGCCCCGGGGTGTCCCGCCAAGGTCTCCGGCAGCAGCGATACGCAAACTGTAATGAGCAGCCCGGCTGCCGTGAGATAGGCCGCAACCGCCGTGACGCCGTAGCTGTCGAACAGCAACGACAGGATGGCGGGTGTGAGGCCGCCGGCAACTGTGCCCATCTGATAGGCGACCGAAATCCCGGTGTAGCGATAGGCGACCGGAAACAACTCGGGAAACCAGGAGCCGGGAACAGCATTGGTCAGCCCCGAGCTTACGCCGATCATCAGCACAACCGAGAGCGCGATCAGCCAGCTCGAACCCGAATGCAGCAGGGGGAAGAACAGAAAGCCGAACAGCAGCGCGGACGCGCCGCCTATGCGGGCAACAGGCCGCCGCCCGATACGGTCGGACAGTGCGCCGAACGCCGGGATCAGGATCAGTGACACCAGATTGGCAACACTGATCGCGCTCAGGAACAGACCCGGCTTAACGCCCAAATTTTGCGTCGCGTAATGGAGCGCGAAGGTCGCGGAAATGTTGAACTGCGTCGTTTCGCCGGCGCGTGCACCGAAGACCAGCAGCAGGCGCTTCAGACTGTGGCGCAGCACCTCCAGAAGCGGCGCAGCGGGTGGCGGTCCCTCCAGCCGGCTCTGCTGGAATGCGGGTGTTTCGGCGATCCGCGTGCGCATCCACACGCCGAGGCCGACCAGCGGCAGACTCAGCAGAAATGGGATGCGCCAGCCCCAGCTTAGGAAGGCGGCACTCGGCAGCCACGCGCAGACGGCGAAAACGCCGGAGCCAAGGAGAATGCCGGCGGAAAGGCCGACCATGGCGGATGAAGCGAAGAGGCCGCGGCGGTCTGGTGGCGCGGTTTCGCTCGTCAGCAGGGCTGCGCCGCCGAACTCGCCCCCTAGCGCTACGCCCTGGATGCACCGCAGCGTCACCAGCAGAATCGGTGCCGCGGGTCCGATCATCGCGTAGGTCGGCAGCGTGCCCATCAGCACGGTCGCCAGCCCCATCACCAGGAAGGTGAGCAGAAGCACCGGTTTGCGGCCGATGCGGTCGCCGAGATGGCCGCACAGCACAGCACCGATCGGACGCGCAGCGAAACCAACCGCGTAGGTCAGGAAGGTCAGCAATATGCCCAGATTGGGGGCTACAGCAGGAAAGAAGGTGGTGCGGAAGACAAGCGCTGATGAAGCCGAAAAAATCGAGAAGTCGTACCACTCGACTGTGGTACCGATCAGACTGGCCAACACAACGTCACGCAACGTCCGCCGGGACGCGGGCCTCGAGGCAGTAGCGTCCACGTTCAGGCCTCTTCCATATCGTGTTCGATGGTGACCAGCCCGTTCGGTGCGCGCCGCCACAGAAAGCCGAACCAGCCCAGGCCGATCAGCATATAGAAGGCGAACATATACGGCAGCCAGTTGTAGGGGTCACTGGCTAGGCGCAGCAGGCGTGGACGGCACGCTTGCTTGCGTGGTTGACCTCAGGTGGCAGGTCGATGGCCGGATTCGCGTCGAAGAAACCCGCCGGCATCAGCTTGAACCCGCAGGTGATGACGGGCTGGACGGGAAAATCTTCGGGGCGAGGTACGTGATGCAGGCCGAAGACGTGCCATAGCACGATGTCGGCGTTGGCGATGGGGCGGTCGGTTGCGATCATCTCAGTGAGGCCACCGGCGCCTGTGGAATGGTTCATGAATTCGCCGCCGGGATAACGTTCGTCTGGGTCGTAAGCGGTTACCCAGAGGTGGTTCCGCATGAAGCCGGCGCGTGCACCGGATGGCGAGTCCGGTTTGACGAACTGCGTCAGCGCGTGTGCCGGCTCCAGCTTGTAGCCAACCGGGCGACCGACCTGGTTCAGCTTGTTCGGGTTGATCACCTTCCAGTACCGTTGCGTCGCCGGATTGGCCCTGCGGCACCCTGCCCGCTCGGTTTCCAGCAACGTTTCCTGCATATAGAAAGCGTTGCCGTAGGGATTGTTTTCATCTTCCTCGGTGTAGGTATTGCACTCAACAACACTGTTCAGATTTCCGTCGGTGGCCATGTCAAGCCGAGCACAGAAGGCGTGCTGGTGGATTTGGCCTTCGACGCCGGGGGAGACTTCTGTGCCGTATTTGGACGGTTGGCCAGGAAGGCAGGCGACGGTGTTGATGATTCCGGTCGCCTTCATTTCGAATTCGATCGTGCCGTCCTGCTTCAGGTACCAGTAGGAGCCGTATTCGTAGTTCCCGACGGTGCTGATGGAGGAGATCACCAATTTCCGGCCGCGGCGCACTTCGGTATGCTCGGTGCGGAAGTCCCAGTGCTTCCACAGAACGCCGTTATCTTCCTCGTGGATGCAGATGGCGTTTTCGATGACGACGACCTCTCCGTTCATTGTGTTCAGTTCGGCATCGAGATAGGCGATGTGGCCCAGGCAGTCGCAGCCCAGCTTCAGCGAATTGGCCAGCTTGCCGATGCCATACTCGCCGATATCGAAGACGTTCTTGCGATAGTGCCCATTGTGCGGAGAACCGTAAGGCACCACCATCTCCACCAGTGACGCGCGATGCACGACCGGGCGGCCATCGTAGGCGATCTGGTGCAGGGTAATGCCCTCGCGGGCGTTGAAGCCGACCACGAGGGACCAGCGATCCCAACTCAGTTCATGGCCGTCCAGCGTGAAACTGGGACCTTCCGGCTGCACCACATCCAGCGGCTTCATCGGCGCGCGGAATGTGTCGCGGAAACGAGCTTCATAGTTCACCTCCCCAGTCGGGATCGGGATGTTATTGCTGTGGTCGTCGATCCGGATCAGCGTGCAGGTCTTCACGTCGACGACGCCGTTCAGGCCCTCGATCGGGTGCGCGTAGAGGTTGTCGAAGGGGCGCGTGCGCAGCCAGCAGAACGTGTGGGCGATGTGGCTTCCTTCTTCATCCGGGAAGCCCCAGGTGCCGGCGGTCCAGGGATCGACGCAAACCAGGGACATATCGGTGATGCCGCGCTTACGGCAGGCCTCGATAAAATCCGGATGGTTCACCACCGCTTGCTCGATCGCCACGAACTGCTCGGCCTGGATCATCGCGCGCGCGCCGGCGACGAAACGTTCCGTCAGGATCGAGAAATTGTCGATCGAAACGGTTAGTTGCCAAACCCCGTTCTCCTCGGCGCGGAAGACGTTGGCGCGAGCGGCGCGTGGGATGGCCTGGCCCGGCCGCCATTCCGCCAGCAAGGACTTCGCCGGTTCCAGCAATTCGATCGTTTCGAAAAAAATCGAGCCGCTGTACTTGACGTGGATGATGCCAATAACGGTGCGTATTTCGGCCGCCGTGAGTGGCTGCAGCGGATGCGTTACCGGCCGTGCGATTGCCTGCGCCGCGCTCGCAACCTCGTGCCTCAGATCGTCCATACGTGCAGCCTCCTGAATGTGCATGCCCGAACCGGTGCCTATGCCTTGGGATCAAGCCTGCATCAGAAAGCACCCTTCTGCATACCCCGGAACGACGCGCCGATGGTTTTGCACAAAACGAAGGCTGTGCCGCTCCGATGTCGGATTTGAGCCCGAGGCTATCTGGCAGCGGACATGCTGCTCTTGAACCCGCGCATGGGTTGGTATCGGCCCTTGATGCCGCGATGATCCTGCTCAATCCAGTTGTTGAGTTAGCGCTTGGTCCGAAGGCGCGCACCTTCACCGAGTTCGGTCCGGATCGGCATCATTCTCGCGCGAAGTAGCTCAAGACTTGCACGACCTTACATAGCCCGCTTGAGCGTCTTCAATCGATTGATCTGGCCTTCGACCTGGCCATTGCTCCAGGGTTCAAGGATGGCGTTCCGAACCACGTCAATATCCTGGCGTAACTTCTCACGAAACTGC
>JAQGHW010000810.1 GCA_028291505.1 Rhodopila sp.
AGCATGATCACGCTGAGCGGCCAGCGTTTCGTTGGCGTCAGCCAAGCTGACGAAACGCGAGGGGAACGTTCAAAGCGTGTGAAGGAAGCATGCGATCAAACAAGGAGATAGAGCGTTTTCAACTGCACAGTCAGGCTGAGAATGCTCTAACTCAGCTTCGCGCCGACCGCGCGCTATCCGTTAACGACCTTGTGCAGGAACCGTTGAACCTGACCCCGCAGCGAATCGGAATCCTGCGCCAGGTCAACCGAGGCGGACAGTACCGCGCCAGCCGCATCGCCAGTTTGCCGGGCCGTGGCGGATACGCTGACAATGCTCGCTGAGGCCTCCGCCGTCCCGGAAGCAGCCTGCTGGATGTTGCGAGCAATCGCAGCCGCTGCCAGACCCTGCTGATCCACCGCCTCAGAGATCGATGTCGTGATCGCACCCATTTCCGCGATAGTGCGGGCGATGCCCTCGATCGCACTGGTCGATTCCCCGGTCGCCTGCTGCATCGCCCCGATCTGTATGGCAATCTCGCCAGTCGCCTTGGCGGTCTGGGCGGCCAATTGCTTGACTTCCGAGGCCACCACGGAGAAGCCTTTCCCGGCCTCGCCTGCCCGCGCCGCCTCGATCGTGGCATTCAGCGCCAGCAGGTTGGTCCGGCCGGCGATCTCCCGTATCAGCGCGACCACCATTTCGATCCGCTGTGCAGTTTGGCTCAGTTCGGTCATGCGGGTGCTGGTGCGATTCGAGTCTTCGATCGCCCGAGCCGCCACGGCGACCGATGTTTCGGTCCGGCGGCTGATCTCGGCGATCGAAACCGATAGTTCCTCGGCCGCGGCCGCCACCGCCTGAACGTTCGCCAGTGCCATGTCGGAGGCAGTGGACGCAGACGCCGCCTGCCGGCTGGTTTCCTCGGCGGTCGCGGTCAGGCTGCGTGCGGTGGATTGCAGGCCATGGGCCGCCGAACCAATCGAGTTGACGACTGAGCTGACCGTGCTGTCGAGGCTGTTCGCCAGATCCAGCACAGCCTGCCTCTTCTCGGCTTCCGCTCGGGCGTCGGCTTCACCCCGTTCTGCCGACATCCGGTCCATGGCGAGCGCATTGTCCCGAAAGACCGCAACCGCGGCCGCCACCTGACGCAGCTCGTCACGACGGTTGCGGCCGGGGATATCGACGCTTTTGTCACCGCCGGCCAACCGTTCCATGACGCCGGCCAGCGTCTGCAGCGGCCTGGTGATGCCGCGGCCGATCGCCAGTGCCAGAGCCATACCCAGGACCAGGGCCAGGCCAACGCCCAGTCCGAGGAGAAGGTCGGCCCGGCCCTGCTCGTCGCGCATTGCCGTCAACTGGGCGCCGGTCAGGCTCTGCGTCTCGGCGATCGCGGTCGTCGTCGCTGCCTTCACTTCCCTCAGCAGCGCCGCTTGCTTTTCCTGGGCATCGGTCAACCGTTTCAGCCCTTGTTTGTAATTCCCGATCTGACCGATCAGCGCCCGCAGTTTCTCCCCGGTCGCCGCCTCGGTGATCCGATAGAGCAGATCCTTCGCCGACGTCTCGATTTGATCTGCGACCGTGGCGATCGTCTTGGCGGCGGACGGATCATGCCGATAGACCAGCGCCTGTTCCGCCAGCCGCGCCCGCAACGCCAATGCTTGGACCTCGAGCGCGGATCCACGGAAGGCCGTCGCGGCAGCGAGTTGGCTGATCTGCTCGTCATACTGGGCAGAGATGGCCACCATCCGGTTGGTGAAACCGGTCTGGACGCTCTTGACCGCACTGACGATCGTGTCGACCAGCTCGGTCAACGCAGCGCGGGCAGCATCCGGATCCCTGGCCAGCACCACCCGCCAGGCGGTGAGGGCGGACATGACGGCTGGACCCGCCTGTTCGGCGCCCGGCCGACGCACCGTGGTCCTGGTGGTGATTTCAAGCCAATCCAGCGCATCGACCACTGCCTGTTGCGTTTCCGGGTTCGCTGCGAACAGGAAATGGGTCTGTGCATCGCGAACCGCGCTTACGGCGTCCATCAGGAAGGGCAGGACCTGCAGCGATGACGCTGCCGCCGCAAGATCGGCTCGACCAGTCTTCTCGGTTTCGCCCGCCAGGCGCAGTGCCTCGGCTTGGGCCGTCGCGATCTCGGTCGCGACCGCTTCGAACTGGCCGATCAAGGCAAAGCGGCTCGCGACCAGGGCGTTGCGATCACGTTCCTGGACCGCGTATTCGGCAAGGTCGCGCCGGAACGCGTCGATCGAGCCTTGAACCTTGTCGACCGCGCCCCCGTCGTCGCGGACCGTGGCCCGCAGCGCGTCGATCCCCACGCGTACCCGGTCCAGCGGATCGTGCAACGCCAGGGCGTCAGGCTCTCCGGTGGCTACCGCACGTTCGGCCTCCAGCGCCAAGGCGTCAACCTGAACGGCGACGTTCTGTCCGGCCGTGGCGGCATCGACCCGGCGTGCATAGCTGCTCAAGCCAAGCCAACCGACCGCCGCCACCCCCATCGTGAGGCATAGGACAAGGAGAAATCCGCCAAGCAGCCGCAGTTTGATCGACACGATTGAGCCCTACGCGGTGGTTTAATTCACGTCGCAGAGTGGGGGCTGTCGATTAACAAAAGCTTACCGTAGACAACTTTTTGGCTGGCTCGTCGTGATGCACGCCCGCTCCGTGATCCAGGGCATGAGCAATGCCCTGAAGCATGATCACGCTGAGCGGAACGATCAAAGCGTGTGAATCATGCGATCAAACTAAAGGGTAGAGCATGATCACGCTGAGCGGAACGTTCAAAGCGTGTGAATCATGCGATCAAACTAATGGGTAGAGCATTTTCAGGCTGTCCGGTCAGGCTGAAAATGCTCTGAGCGGGCGCGAACACGGTCATCACCGGCGTTCCGGAAACATCTCCAGCAACCCCTCGGCCGACGCCGCGCACCGGCCACGTTCGGTGATCAGTCCGGTCACCAACCGGGCGGGCGTGACATCGAAGGCCGGATTGGCGGCCGGACTGTCGGCGGCCACGATCCGCATCGTGGCGATCGACCCATCGGACAGCCGGCCGGTCATGTCGGTGACCTCGGCCGCCGAGCGTTCCTCGATCGGGATGTCCCGGATGCCGTCGGACAGCGTCCAGTCGATCGTCGTGGACGGCATCGCCACCCAGAACGGCACGTTGTTGTCGTGCGCCGCGAGCGCCTTCAGGTAGGTGCCGATCTTGTTGGCGGCGTCGCCGGTACGGGACACCCGGTCGGCGCCGACGATCACCAGGTCGACCATCCCGTGCTGCATGAAGTGCCCGCCGGCATTGTCCGCGACCACGGTATGCGGGACGCCGTGCTTGCCTAGCTCCCACGCGGTCAACGCGGCACCCTGGTTGCGCGGACGAGTCTCGTCGACCCAGACATGCAGGTCGATCCCGGCGTTGAACGCGGTATAGATCGGCGACAGGGCGGTGCCCCAATCGACCGTGGCAAGCCACCCGGCATTGCAGTGGGTCAGCACATTCACGGGTCTGCCCGGACGCACCGCCGCTTCGATCAATGGCAACCCGTGGCGGCCGATTGCCTCGTTCTGCGCAGCATCCTCATCTGCGATCAGTGCCGCTTCGGCGTAGGCAACGGCGACACGCTCAAGGGCCGGCGTGTTACGCAGCCGTGTCAGCATCCGGTCCAATGCCCAGCGCAAATTGACCGCCGTCGGCCGCGTCGCATTGATTAGCTCAGCGTCCCGCTCCATCGCGTCGGTCGAGGCGTCCACACGCAGCGCCAGGCTCAGCGCATAGGCGGCCACCGCGCCGATCAGTGGCGCACCCCGTGTTTGCATCGACCTGATGGCATTGGCGGCCTCATCGCGCGTGGTCAGGCGAAGGACCTCCAGCGACCAGGGCAGTTTGGTCTGGTCCAGGATGTGGACCGACCAGCCGTCGTCGGCATCGAGCCACACGCTGCGATACGCGGTGCCGTCGATCTTCATCGAGACGAGACCCTTTGGTGCAGCACGCAGACCAGGGTAAACAGCCTGCGAGCGGTGTCGAAATCGATGTCGATCTTTCCAGCGAGGCGCTGGGTCATCAGTTCCGCGCCCTCATTGTGCAGGCCGCGCCGCCCCATGTCGATCGCTTGGATGCGCTGCTCGCGGCCTTCCTCGACCGCCTTGATATGGCTATCGACAAGCATCTGGTAGTCCTTCACCAGCCGCCGGAACGGCCCGAGCGCCAGGCCGACGGCGGTCAGTGGCTGGCCGGCGACGTCGCGGATGTCGAAAATCAGCCGGCCTTCCTGGATCGATAGATGCAGGGCGTACGGCCCAGTCTCCTCAGTGCCGATCAGCGGCGCGAAATGGTTGGCTGCCGCGAGGTCCGCGACCGCTTGCTCCCGGTCCGCCTCGATATACGGAGACAGATTGTTCGGCGACTCCCCGTCCAGGACCACGCGATCCAGGCGGCAGGCGGTGACGGCGCTGCCGCTCATGTTTCGGCGGCGTCGCTTTTCAGCATGTTGAGGTTCAACATCAATCCGACGGTGCCGCCTTTGATCGGCCGCAGCAGACCGAGTGCGAGGAAGAACGTCAGTGGAAGGAAGATCGCGGACATGACCCAGATGGGTGGCTCGTTCATGCGATCGACCATGAACATCAGCGGCACGATGATGTGGCCGGTGATCAGGATGGTGAAATACGGCGGCGCGTCGTCGGCGCGTGCCAGGCCGAGCGGTGCGCCGCAGTTGGTGCATTCGGGGACGACCCGGAGGAAGCCATTGAAAATGTGGCTCTTGCCGCAGGCCGGGCAGCGACCCAGTAGGCCTCGGCCGATGGCGGTGAGCATCGGGGGATGCGGCCAAGGGTCTGATGCAACAGACCGGTCGGGCTGCCACGGGGTGGGCGTCATGTTCGGGTCCTTCCGGCCGTCACCGTTGCACAAGACGACAACGCAGGCCAAATCGGATCTCAAGATAGGCCCTGCTGCGCCGCAATACCATATCGGTCCGCTCAATCGCCGACGCCAGGGGCTGGCAACTTGATTCATACCCCGGCAGGGCGGAAGACTGGCGGCATGGCACGTATTCTGGTGATTAATCCAAACAGCTCCGAGGCATGTTCCGCGGCGATTTCCACGACCGTGGCGCCGTTCCACTTTGCCGGCGGGCCAGTCCTGGACGTGGTGACACTGAAGGAGGGGCCGCCGGCGATCTACTCCTGGCGGGATTGGCACGCGGTCGTGGAGCCGATGTGCCGGCTGGTCGAACGGTCGGACGCGGACGTCACCATCATCGCATGTGCTTCCGATCCGGGGATCGAGGCGGTGCGGACGGTCACCTCCCGGCCCGTGCTGGGGATTTTCCGGTCGGCGGTCGCGGCGGCGGTGGCGCGGACGGAACGCTTCGGGGTAATCGCTCTCGTCGAATCGTCCAAAGCCCGGCACCTCCTGGCGCTTCGGGCGATGGGCCTGGAGGAGCGGCTGGCCGGCGAAGTCGCGCTTGACGTGTCGATGGAGACGCTGCTGGAACCGGACGCGGCGCGGGTGGCGCTGATCGCGGCCGGTCGGCGATTGGCCGGCATGGGTTCGCATGTCTTGATCCTGGGATGCACAGGCATGGCGCACCATGCGGCGGCGATCCAGGACGCGGTCGGGATACCGGTAATCGAGCCCACTCGGGCCGCCGCCGCGCTGGCGATGGGGATGGTGCTGGCGGAGAGGCCTTAAGAGCATGATCACGTTGGGCGGCCAGCGTTTCGTTGGCGTCAGCCAAGCTGAGGAAACGCGAGGGGAACGTCCGTCGTCCGCAGGACGCGCTGTTCGCACGAAGCGCGTGAATCATGCGATGAAACAAGAGGATAGAGCGTTTTCAACCTGCACAGTCAGGGTGAAAACGCTCTATCCGAACCAATTCGGTATCTGCCGGGCCGGCGCGGAATGCGCAAAGGCGTCGCAGGCTGTCCTGATTCGATAGTCCAACCTTTGGTGGGCCCGAATCACCGCTGTTGATTCCGGCAGAACCCCAACCCGGCCGCCCCCGCGCCCTGGGCATCAAATCGATGAATACGCGTTCTCGGACGGCGACCAGTTGAATTGCAGTGTTTCTGCCACGGACCACAGCATTATCCCAAGTCAACATGAAACATTATTCCTCAAATAGAGGCGAATACAATGCATTACCCGGAAAGAGGATCGGCCTTGTCTCTGTCACCAGTATCGTCCCGGAACCTCTGGTAAGACGGCCACGTGTAGTCGGTCGGGGATATCGCCCTACCGACCCGCCTGACGGGCAAGTACCTCGCCTTCAGGCATTTTTTCAATGTTGACAAAGCGTTAAGCGTCAGCACGATGCGGTGCCGGGTGAGGGACTTGAACCCCCGACCTTCGGTTTACAAAACCGCTGCACTACCACTGTGCTAACCCGGCAATCCGAACCCCCCGAGGGCCGGCCGCTAGGTATCAGAGTTTACCCATCGCCGCCAAGGCAGCATTGCTCACCGGCAACACCCATAGCGTCACGCTGACGTTCAGCGGCAGCTATGGCGCCAGCAGCTTCGGGACACCGGCCAGCGATGGTCATACCGGAACGCTGATCAAATTCGCATAGTGCGATTGAGCGGGGCAAACCTTCGGAGATTTGATCGCCGCTTTCGGCAACTTCTCCCATAGGGTCACGACACTCCAAATCGGGTGGGCGCAGATGGACAGGATCCCGGGTGAAGCGGCAGAGCGAAACAGTCGTTCGACCAGTACCCGACCGCAGAGCAGCGTGACTCGCGACGCGACCACGATCCGCCGCGTGAATCGGCGACTTCAAACCAAAACCAACGTATCGCGCTTCTATGATATGCGGTACTAGGCATTTCCACGGCAACCGAATCCAAGCCAACGCATGAGTGTTCCATTCCTCGCCTGCATGGCTGCCGCCGCTGCCTTCTACCATCTGCCACCGCGCGTCCTGCCGTCGATCCAGGCGGTCGAGGGCGGCAAGGTTGGCTCGGTGCAAATCAATACCAATGGTTCAGCCGATCTGGGCCTGATGCAGGTCAACACGATCTGGGTCCAACCGCTGGCTGACCTGGCACACATGAACCGCCAGGCCGTGATCGACCGGCTCCAGCATGACCCCTGTTTCAATATCGCCGCATCCGCGGCGATCATGCGGTTCTATTTGACCGAGACCCATGGCAACCTGATGGCAGCGATCGGATATTATCACTCTCACACACCAGGTCTGAGCACCGCCTACCAGGAAAAGGTCCTCGCGGCCGCAGGCACTTTGTTCGCGCGTCAACTGAAACGATAGTCACGCTGGCAGGCATACCAGTTTCATTATGCTATCAGCTCGATTGGCCTGTCGCGGCGCACAGCGGAATTCGCCGCGAGGACAAGGAACAGGTTCCCGCCGGCTGGCAATACCATCACCCGGCACGTCTGTGGGGGGCGATTGCACCCCGGCTGCCTGACCTTCCCGGGCGTCCGCCGGCTTGCGGATCTTCGGGGTCGGATGGTATTGCGCGGCTCGCCAGAAATAATTCGCGACTGTGGCCTAAATAACACAAGTTTAATCGCTCCGCCTAGGGAACGGTTAGTTCGACCACCGTATGTTCACGCTGTTGTCCTTGCGGTCCTTACGGGTCACCGCATCGTACCCTAATCGGAACCAGGAGATGTCCTTTATGAACACCCAGCCCCACCGCCATCCTCTACGCCGAACCGCGCTCGCCGTGACTTTGCTGGCCGGCACCAGCCTGGGCGGCTTCGCCCTCGGGCATGGCGCCTGGGCCGACGACACTGCCCCGGTCAACCCGCCCGGCGCGCAGCTGCAACCGCACACCTTGCCTGATTTCACCGGCCTGGTGACCCAGGTGAAGCCAGCTGTCGTGTCGATCACCAACAAGCTGGTAGCCACCCCGGCGGCGCTGGAGCAGGACCAGCAGGGCGACATGCCGCAGCAGCTTCCATTCCCGTTCAATCAGATGATCCCGAACGGCGGGCAGCAGCAGGAACGCGCGGTCGAGGCCCGTGGTTCGGGCTTCATCATCAACGCCAACGGCACCATCGTCACCAACAACCACGTGGTGAAAGGCGCCCGCACGCTGACCGTTACCCTGGATGACGGCACCGTCTTGCCGGCCAAGGTGATCGGCACCGACCCCCGCACCGACATCGCCGTCCTCAAGGTCGACGCACCCCACCCCCTCCCGTTCATTCAGCTCGGTAATTCGCGCGACGTGAAGCCGGGTGAGTGGGTCGTCGCCATGGGCAACCCGTTCGGCCTGAGCAGCAGCGTCACCGCCGGTATCGTGTCCGCGGTCAGCCGCGACATCGGCGCCGGCCCGTATGACCAGTTCATCCAGGTCGACGCGCCGATCAACCAGGGCAACTCAGGTGGACCGCTGTTTACCCAGGATGGCAAGGTCATCGGCATGAACACGGCGATCCTGTCGCCCACCGGCGGATCGGTCGGCATCGGCTTCGCGATCCCGTCGGACATGATCCGCACAGTCACCGCGCAGCTTCAAAAGAGCGGCAAGGTGGTGCGCGGCTACGTTGGCGTCGAGGCGCAGCAGATCACGCCCACGACCGCCCTGGCGATGCACCTGAAAGCGAATGAT
This sequence comes from Rhodopila sp., assembly GCA_028291505.1. Taxonomy (GTDB): domain Bacteria; phylum Pseudomonadota; class Alphaproteobacteria; order Acetobacterales; family Acetobacteraceae; genus Rhodopila. Next base: position 8,569 of record JAQGHW010000810.1, read on the forward strand.
GGCGCACTGCTGGCCGGCGTCCAGTCCGATAGCCCGGCAGCGGAAGCCGGCCTGCAGCCAGGCGACGTGATCCAGTCGGTGAACGGCACCAAGATCGCCAATCCCAGGGAACTGGCACTGAACGTCGCCAACATCCAGCCCGGCGATGAGGCGCACCTCAACGTGCTGCATGACGGCCAGACCAAGGACGTCACCGTCAAGGTCGGGACGCTGCCAAACGAGCAGACCGCCAGCAACGACAACCAGGGCAACGACCACCACGGCCAGATCGGCCTGGCGCTGGCGCCGCTGTCGCCTGACATGCGCAACCAGCTCGACGTTCCGGATGGGACGAAGGGTGCGGTGGTGCAGGCCGTGCAGCCCGGCTCCCCCGCCGAAGCTGCGGGCTTGCAGCCCGGTGACGTGATTGTCGGCGTTGGCACCCATGCGGTGACATCTCCGGCCGATGCGGCCCGGGCGATGCGCACCGCCATGAACGGCAGCGACCATGCGCTGGCATTGCGCGTGATCCGCAACGGTCAGCCGGTGTTCGTCGGCGTGACCCTGGGCAATCCGGCAGATCAGGGCTGAACCGGATAGGCGGCGGGGCCCCCCTTCCCGTCGCCTCGCCAGGGCATCCTTATACCAGCGGCCCGAAGGGTTGACTGGTATGCGCGCAGGGTTGGAGTGGCGGCTGCGCGTGAAATCAATAAAATACAGGGCGTCGTAGTGTCACGTTGAACCCACGACGCCCTGACTCTTTCTGCGTGACAGCGCAACCGACGTCCGGGGCTGGATTGACCCGCCAATTCGACCCAGCGTCGATACGTCCGGCCGCTGGTATCAGACGATCGCGCACTAGTACCCGATCGCAGTGAAGCGTGAGTCGCGAAGCGACCACGATTCGCCGCGTGAATCGGCTACTTCAAACATATCGCGACGTATCGCCCTTCTCTGATGGGCGATACTAGCGCGCCGCCACCTGTCCTACCAGCCAAGATTACGACACGTCCACAAATCTTGAGCCGGCGCAGGCCA
>JAQGHW010000528.1 GCA_028291505.1 Rhodopila sp.
CGCGCGCGCCCGCCGAGTGCCGGCGTGGGGAATTGGCGGTGCCACAGGAAAAACGCTCCCCCTCCCGCAGGCGAAGGGGGTCGCACGTCCTGGTCTCTCCTCACACCACGATGCTGGATAGAGCCGGGGTCTCGTCCAGCAGCGCCGCGACCGTCTGCAGCCCTTGCGACAGCTCCTCGGCCGTAGCCGGCACCCCCAGCCCCAGCCGCACCGCATGCGGCCATGCCGACACGGCGAACGCGTCGCTCGGGACCGCGCCGATACCGACCGTGCGCAGCCGCGCCACGAACTCTCCCCGCGGCCAGGCGGGCGGCAGCTCCAGCCAGACATGGAACCCTTCCGGCGCGATATGGACGCCCTCGCGCGGCAGCATGACCTGCGCCAGCGCGCGGCGGACTTCGGCCTCGTGCCGGATCGCCTCGAGCACGGCACCGGCGGTACCGGTCTCGATCCACCGCGTCGCGATAGCCGCCGTCAGCGGCGACGCCAGCGACGCCGCGGCGCGGATGCCGCCCGCCAGGTGCTGCGGAGGCCGGGTTTCGGGCAGCACCAGGTAGGCAATGCGCAACGCCGGCGCGAGGCATTTCGCCAGGCCGGCAATGTGGTACACCAGATCAGGCGCCAGGCGCGCCAGCGGCGGAACAGGACGCAGCGGCAGCATGCCATAGGCGTCGTCCTCGATAATCGCGACCCCATGCGCGCGGGCGATCCGGATCACCGCCTCGCGCCGCTCCAGCGGCATCGTTGCCGCGGTCGGATTATGCAGCGTAGGGTTGCAGTACAGCAGCTTCGGCCGGTGCGTCCGGCAAGCTGCCTCGAAGGCGTCAGGAATGATCCCCTCCCTGTCGATCGCGACGCCGATCGGGCGCAGCCGCAGATGCGCCAGGGCGGACAGCGCGCCAGGAAAGGTCAGCGCCTCGGTGCAGACGCCGTCGCCCGGCTCGGCCAGCGCCGCGAGCAATGTCAGCAGTGCGCCGCGGGCGCCGGGGGTAACCACGATGCGATCGAGGGCGATCTCGCCCAGCTTGTGCACCAGCCAAAGCGCACCGGCATTCTGGTCACGGCGGGTGCCGCCCGGTTCCTGGTAGCGTAGCAGAAGATCGATGCCTTCCGCTTGCTCCAGCGCGGCGATGTCGCTCCACATCTGCGCGGCGAGCCGCTTGTCGTCGAAGCGTGGCGGCAGGTTCATGCTCATGTCGATGGCGCCGCCGCGCGCCAAGAAAGCCGACACCGCGACCCTGGGGCGCACATAGGTCCCCTGCCCCACCTTGCCTTCGACCAGCCCGCGCTTGCGGGCCTCGCTATAGGCGCGGGTGACGGTGGTGAGGTCGATATCGAGCGCATCCGCCAGTGTGCGCTGCGGCGGCAGGCGCATGCCGGAGCCAAGCCTTCCGGACAGGATATCCTCGGCCAGGGCATCAGCGATCGCCAGATAGACCGGCCCCGCCCCCTTTGCGATCTGCGGCACCCACGAGAGATCGCCCTCCATTGCTGCTTTCAAGTCGTCCTCCGGCTTTCTTTGTGTCACTCGGCCGCGACCCGACCGACACGCCGTAGCATACATCCGGCACGGCCAGCAGAATGATTGGAAATCAATGTCCATGCAATCTGCGGGCGGGACCGCCGCGAAACTGTTGGTGTGGACGGCTCCCGGCGGCATCACATCAAGTGTGCCAGACTGAGGTCGTTGCTGTTGATCTCTGACAAAGGAGACCGTCCGTGGACGATGCGGCGGACGCGGAGGCGCTGTGCGAGGCGATGAGCCGGCCGACGATGCGCTTCGTGCCGGTGAAGACAGCTGAGCAGCAGGCCGCCTTGATGCTGGTCGGCGTCCGGGATCGGCTGATCCGCAATCGCACGCGACTGGCCAACACCATCCGCGGCTATGCCGCCGAGTTCGGCCTGACCGCCGCCAAGGGGATGGCGCATTTGGTTCCACTGCTCGAACGCATCCAAGCCGACGAGACCCTGCCCACCTTGGCTCGGGAGCTGTTCGCCAGCCAGGCCGGGGAATATGCGCAGCTACAGGCGCAACTCGACGAGGTCGAGGCCAAGCTCACGGCCTGGCATCGGGCCGACGACTGCAGCCGCCGTCTTGCCAAGATCCCGAGCGTGGGACCGATCGGCGCGGTTCTGCTGAGAATGAAGGCCCCCGACCCCGCGCAATTCCGATCGGGACGCCAGTTCGCGGCCTGGATCGGTTTAACGCCAAGGGATCCATTCGACCGCGGGTAAGGTCAAGCTCGGTGTGATCACGCGCGCCGGCGACGAAGCATTGCGCAGCGTGCTGGTGGTCGGGGCTACCTCGGTGATCCAACATGCTCTGCGCAGCGGCAAGGCGTCGCCCTGGCTCGCCGCGCTGCTCAAGCGCAAGTCGCCGAAGCTGGCCGCCGTTGCGCTGGCCAACAAGACCGCGCGTATCGCCTGGAAGATGATGGTGACCGGGGAAGCCTACAGCGCGAAATCCGCGGTCGCCGCATAGAGATTGGCCAGACACGGGGAGCAACTTTACTGCAACCGTGCTGAGCCGATGCCAGAACTTGCAAGATAAGGAGCAGATGGTGTGATCGATCGATCCACGACGCGAGACAATCCGCTGACCCCCATGGCCCCTTCTATTGGGTCGCGAAACTGTTTGGAACTCGTGTCGCGGAAACCATCTTGGCCAGCGTTCATGTGCGAGCGCATCAACAGGCCGGACATATGGACGCAAGCGATCTGATCAAAACGCTGCAAAAGACCTTGCGAGGACGGGGCCGTCCGCATATGGGGGTCAGGCGGCCGTGGACGGTCCGCCTGCGCTGCTCAAGCCAAAGCGAGCTTTCGATAACAATCCGCTGCGACGGCATCGCAGTGCTCGCGGTAAGCCGGATGGCCGCCGCTATAGCGCATGATCCGCGCTTTCTGCTTTCCCTCAACGTTGCGGTTGACACCCGTCATCCATGAAGCGATCTCGTTCATCAGCTGGCCCTGGCCAAGCTCGAGGACGTAGTCGGTCCATTCGGCGACGCCTTCAATCGTGGCTTCAATGCGGGACAGGTCACGGTCGGTCGCGAACCGGATCAAAACGGTGACCCATTCGACGCTATACTCGGCCGTGCGCGTGTAGTTGCCGAG
>JAQGHW010000597.1 GCA_028291505.1 Rhodopila sp.
CCAGCCGGCGGGCACGCCGCGCAAGGGTCGGGCCGCGCGCCCGCAAGCGCCCTTGCCCGGCGCGCTGCCGGCTGACGGCAGGAAAGGAGGCATCACAAAACATTGCCGCAGGAGAACAACATGTGGACATACGATAAGATTCTGCTGCTTAGGACCCTCTGGTCCGAGGGGGTTTCGACCGCCGAGATCGGCCGCCGCATTGGCGTTTCCAAGAATGCCATTGTCGGCAAGGCACATCGTCTTGATCTGGATGCCCGGCCGTCTCCCATTCGACGAGACCACGCACCCGCGCGAATTGCCCCGGCACGGCCACAGCCACCGCGGCTGGCGGAGTTGGCGCCACTGACAAGCTGCACACCGGAACCGCCCAAACAGCCCGCCAAACCGGCCGCGCCGCCGATCCTGGCGCGTCCGAACCCACCCGTACGCCGCGCCCCCGCGGTCATCGGCAACACATCCTGCTGCTGGCCGATCGGCGAGCCCGGCACAAAGAGGTTCCGTTTTTGCGATGACCGAGCACTTGCAGGCAAACCGTACTGCGATGAACACACAAGATTAGCGTATCGTCCAAAGTCGAAGCGAGAAGATCAAGATCAGGCCGCCCAGTAGCTGCGGCAACCCGGGCGCGGCACTTCCAACCTCGCCTGCCTGTACTTTCCCCTGAAATGGAGAGACGAAAATGCCGAGATCGCCGTCTCGCGCGAACACCCGCGCGTTGCTTGCGCCGTTCGGCACATCGGGACTGGCCCCTGCTGGACCAGCCCCCGATGTCGCAAGCTATGACCACATCCTCATATTTCTTTCTGGCGGCAAGGATTCGATCGCCTGCATCGATGCCGTGCTGGCCGCCGGCGCCGACCCTGCTCAGATCGAATTGCATCATCACGACGTAGACGGGGCAGGGGCTGCCCTGATGGATTGGCCAGTGACAGCGTCCTACTGCCGTGCCCTGGCCGCGAGCTTTGGTTTGCCACTGTTCATGTCGTGGAAGGAAGGCGGTTTCGTCCGCGAGATGGTGCGCGACAACCTGCCGACCGCGCCGATCCACTATCAGTCCCCCAGCGGTCGGCACATCGTCGGCGGTCAGGGACCGCGCAACACCCGCCTTCGCTTTCCCCAGGTTTCCGCGGATCTGTCGGTGAGATGGTGCAGCGCATACCTGAAGATCATGGTCGCGGATGCATTGATCCGGGGCGATGATCGCTTTCTCGGCCGTCGCACCTTGGTCGTGACCGGAGAACGCGCCGAGGAGAGTCCGTCACGGGCTCGTTACGCACCATTCGAGCCGCATCGTACAGACACGCGCGACACGCCGCCGCCGCCATGTCGATCACTGGCGGCCGGTTCATCGATGGCGCGAGGCACTCGTGTGGGACGCCGTGCATCGCCACGGCATCGTGCCTCATGCGGGCTACCAGCTCGGCTGGCGCCGCTTGTCCTGCATGGCTTGTATTTTCATGAGCGCCGACCAGGCGGCGTCAATCCGCTTCATGGCTCCGCATGTCTTCACGGCCCTTGCCGGCTACGAGCAGGCCTTCGGCTGCACGATCAAGTGCGGCAGGTCGCTTGCTGCGCTCGCCGATCGCGGGCGGCCCTACGAGCAGGTCCTGATGAGGCCTGACCTCGTGCAACTCGCACTCTCCGCGCGCTGGGATCAACCCATAAGAATCGCGCCGAAAGACTGGATGCTACCCGCGGGCGCATTTGGGGAGAGTGCAGGACCTTCGTAACGCAATAACGATCGAAGAGAGAAGAGGGGGAACCGGAAAGGCCAAGATGTGCCGCCCGGCGCCACGCCGCGCAAGGGTCGAGCCGGGCGCAAGTGGCGCCCTTGCCCGGCGTGGCGCCGGACAGCGCGGGGAAGGGGTCTTGAAGAAAGAATCCTGCAGAGGAGAACCCCGTGGCCATTCCCAGCGCGAGAGCAACGATCACACGCGTATTGAACTATTTCGTTCCAAGTGACCGTGCTGACAGTCCGCCACCCCATACATTCAAGTCAGATGTTGCCCGTGCCGAAGGGTGGGACATCTTCGACTGGGGCTTGCGTGATGACGGCACCGCTCGCATCGAAATCCAACGGCTCGACAGTCCTGAAACGACGCAGCCGACCTTCGAGTCTGACCTTGCGGCATGGGAGCACGTCGTAGCTCGCGCACGAGCAGGGTCCGTGTTGCACCTACGGGCGCTGCAAATGGTCGACCCAACCGAGCGCATGCTGATCCAGTGTTTCTGCGCTGCACCCGATTTGCCGCCGTAACCCGGCTTCGCCGGATCACGCCGGCAATGTTCGACCCAGCCCGTTGACCGCCGTGGCCTGACGCCCCGGCTCCCCGACCGCCCTTCATCCCACGTGAGCCCGCCCCTGCAGCAGCAGGGCGCGGGCTTTTGCGTTTCTCGCAAGGACCGAATCCTATGCCTAAATCCATCCCTTCCCAACTCGGCCTGTTCGACACCACCAGCCTGAGCTGGGGCTTTGACCTCGGTAACGCCGGATCGGCCGGTACCCGGCGGTTCCGCGAGACGCGGGACGCGATCGAGGACGCGGACACACCGGCGCTGCCCACACCGCGGCGCGAACGCGCCCTGACCTATCGCCTCCAAGGCGATCGTGCGCTCGCCACGGGCTGGAAGGCACGCGCGGCCGACAACATCGCGGCGATTCGACTGGCGCGCCAAATCGAGGACGAGGCGCGGCTCGCGACAGCG
>JAQGHW010000643.1 GCA_028291505.1 Rhodopila sp.
TTTTGCCATCGACGAGAGCCTGGGTCGTGGTGAGGCTGGTCCGGAACCGGTGCGGTCCGAAGGCAACTCCGTACTGCGCTTTTTGTGGGTGGGCGGAACGTCCTTTATGTATCGCAAAATCCGTGCAGAACCACGGGCGTCCAATTCAGCGCCCGCCGGGCCAACCGTGCTTCCAAAGTTTCACCGTCATAGTCCGGATGCCCGGCCTCCCGGACGAACGCTGCCCGATCGTCCAGACAGCGGGTGTTGATGACGGCGCGGCGTCCGGCCGGCGTTTCACAGACTGCTCCGACATAAACGCCGCATCGGCGACACAGCAGATAATCGGCAGTGCAAGAACCAAAACGATATCTCTCTACAAGAGACCAATTAGACGCTCGAAGATCGGCGTGTCCCGCAGGGTCGGACACGGTTCGGGTTCCATGAGAGCGGCAGAATGAGCAGGCGCATGAGCGTATCGGCATCTCAGCCGGCGGCCCCGTCAGCCTCACCTGAACCCGAAGATTACCGCAATGACAACCGCCGTGGTGCTCCATGCATAAATGTTCGGTGCTTTGTGGTTCTTTAGTCCAGTCGCCCGCGAAGGGCTGTTTGAAAAGTGATCGAGCGTCCCACATGCTTGGACCCAAGCGCAACCCGACTTCGGGGTCGTGATACACTATGATAAATACTGTATCACCCAACCGCCAAAACTGCCCGATTACGCGCTTTTCGCCACGCCGAATCGGCTCCCCATGATACACTTCTCGCGACTCGATGCTCAAATGCCGCAAACTCGGCTCCGGACGCCCCACCCATCCAGCTGCCGCTCTTCGCGGAAGCCGCCTCACTGATCCGCGTCCACCGCGAGTGCCGCTACTAGAGGACAGAGCGTCGGTTGTCAGCTAAACAACGCGAAGGGCGAACATTCGACGAACTTGGTCACTTTGCGACCGGGTTTCGTCGATAACCGGGTTTCGTCGATAGGAGTTGGTAAGGGGCCGCGAGACGCTTATCGTGGTCGGAAAAGAAGGCCTGATTGGCCCGACCGGGCGCGGCGCCCAGCGGGCAAAAAGCTACAAAAAACGTAGACCAGATCAGAAGCATTCACTTTAGTTCTGGCTTAGCGTTGTCTGGCTGACAACCGACGCTCTGTCCTCCATACGACGCGCCTGGGTACGGCATCGGCATTGACTGCAGCAAGGCCGACAATCGCCGTTCCTCCGGCCAGCGCCGATCTGCGCGTTATGTTCGAAGCAATCATCATGACCTCTCGAAATAACTCAGATCGGAATCAAGGGCACCGTTTGAGAGCCAGCATCTCGCTTTCGACCTTCGCACGCGCGACGGCTGCGAGCCGCGAAGCCAGTTCGACCTGGGCTTGTCGAGACGCGCGGGGCAGCTTCTGGACCAGCGGATCGTTGGTTGGCGATACACCGCTAAGCGCGCCGCAAATGCCCGCCGCCATGCACGCAATCGTATCGGCGTCGCGGCCAAAGTTCGCACCGAGAATCGCGGCCCGGCTTGGATCGCCCTTCGCGAGCCAGACGATGGCAAGCGTTGCCGGTACCGTTTCCCGGCTATCACACGCGATCGGCTTGCGGAATTTCTCGTGATACGCCTGCCTGAACGCCTTGTAGTCCCCTGTCGCACGCGCGATGTCGAGCGCTGACTTGATCAACGACAGCATTTCCGAGCCGCTCCACGGCTTTACGTGATCGATCGCCGCCTGCAGCACTGCATCTACGGTCGAACCGACTGCCAGCGCTTCGGCCACCGCGGCGGCTATTGCGGCGGCGCCATCCTGGCAAAAGGCTACATCGGTGACGTGAATCAGGCTGGCGATTTCCATCGCCTGTGCAGCCGCCGCGCGCGGGTTGCCAGCATTCACAATTCCGACCGGCGCAATGGCCATCGCCGAACTGGAGCTTGGCATCGTGCCCGTCGCGATCGTTCGGGGCGAATATCCGTGACGGAGTTTGGCTGCTGCATGTAGAACCGAAGGAAAAAAGCGTCCGACCTTTTCCCCGAATATCAGATTGTTTTGCTCGCGCCATTGGACGGCCCAGCTGTCCGCGTCTGCGTAGCCATTGGTCCTGATCAAGGCCGCGGCGATCAGATCGCGCATGATGGAATCGTCAGTACCATCCCCCTCGAATGAATTGACCCAGCCGGACTTTTCTTCGATTTGAGCAGGTTCGAGGTTTTCGGTGGGGGTTCCCATGGCATCGCCGATGACACCGAAGGAGAGGCACGCGAAGGCGTGGCTCTCAAGCCGACTAACTACGGTTGCGTGCACGACGATCTCCCAAGGGCACTTTATGAAAGCGTTTACACAATACCGTATATAGGACCGGGAGCGTGTCAACACTCTATATGGAAACGCCGTACAAAGCCCGATGGGGCCTGTAATCGCTTTCATTTCTTGGGACTAAGGCGACGCCCAACAATTACTGCTTCAGGGTGGCACTCTGGGCCGATGGAATAGTTCCACTCCGGATGGAACGCGTCGCCTTTGATATTGAGGGTGGCCATCTCGTCGCTGCTGACCTTGATGCCTTTTGGATAGAGCCGCGTATCGAGTTCGCAGCGCACCTTGAGGCCGGTCTTCGTCGTTGCGGCGACGATCAGTTCCACCGCCAACGAATCGTAGGTGGCGCGCTCTAACTTGCGGCTCGAAAACACTCCCGTGGCGTAGCCATATATCAGGATACTCAGCACCACTTTCGGGTGGTACGAGGCTGAACCCGAACCCCGGTAGCTCTTGCTCATCGCGGCCAGGTCCAGACCGTCGACCACCTCGACCACGAAACGCGCCAGGTGCTTCGGCGGCAGCCACTCGTCGACCGATGGCGGCATCAAGAAGCCGGTCAGGCGGTCGGTAGGGCGGAAGTTCGTCATGAAGCGGTACCCGGAGCGGAGTGCGAATCGTCGTTACGATTCTAGCCCGGAGACCGAACGGCGGTAAGTCCGACAAGCTGCTAGCGGTGATCACGCCCCTCGGCGAACCACCGCAGCATTTCGGTGACGCCACATGCGGCATCAGGGAGCAAAACAAGGCTGGACTAGGGACGGTCGAATGCCGCGGCTCTCAGGCGGTTGCGCGGGCCGCCGCGATCGAAATGTATGTCGATACCGGCACGGTATCGATGATGCTGACGACGCTCTGGCGGGGTCGGTCTCGTATCAGAGCCAATTGACCGGGCCGAGGAAGTCCCGCTTGCCGACCGGTACGCCACGATGGCGCAGTATGTCGTATGCTGTCGTAACGAAGAAGTAAAAGTTTGGGAGGGCGAACTGTTGTAGATAGTCGTTGCCCTTCACCCTCCGCTCGTTGCTGCCGGCGGTCCAGGTGATGATCTTGTCCTCTGCACCGTCAACCTGCTCGCGGGTCAGTGACTTCACAAAGCCCAGAGCGGTCTCGACGCGATGTTTGGCGCCGGCGAAGCTGGTGTCGTCCACCGCCGGCGCAGCGGGCGGGATGACGCCGGCTAGGCGGGCGCCGGTGCTCATGCCGAAATCCGCCGCCTGCCGGATCTGGCGGGCGAGGCAGAACATGTCCGGATATAGCCTGTCCTGGAGCA
>JAQGHW010000644.1 GCA_028291505.1 Rhodopila sp.
TTGCCGCGGCGCCTTTCAGTACGTTGCGTCGTGTCGTTTCCATTGGTTCCCTCCCACTTTGGTCTCTCGCGCCCAATGCGCGAGGTTTGTTCACGCGAAGCGAAACATCGCGATCCCATAGGCGACGGATCCGGCGAGCGGGTACCATAATTCACCCCCTCCCAGCCGCATCCAGAAGATGAAGATGAAGGCAGAACCCAGCAGCGTGACGAAGAAACGGTCGCCGCGTGTTGTCGGGAACCGGAGAATGCCTTTGCGCGGCGTCTCCGGGCGGTAGATTGCCAGCAGTGTCAGTATGACCAGTGCCAGGGCGACGAAGCCGAAGAAGGCTGCGGTTTCCCAGGTCCATGCCATCCAGGCTAGCATCGCTCGCGTTTCCTTATACTCGCCCGAGGGCAAAGCCCTTGGCGATGTGATTGCGCACGAACCAGATCACCACCGCGCCCGGCACCATGGTCAGCACGCCAGCGGCGGCGAGTAACGACCAGTCCATGCCGGAAGCGGAATAGCTGCGCGTCATGACCGCCGCGAACGGTAGTGCGTTCGATGAGGTCAGGGTGGTGGCGAGCAGTTGCTCGACCCAGGAGAACATGAAGCAGAAGAAGGCGGTGACGCCTATGCCATTGGCGATCAGCGGCAGGAACAGGCGGATGAAGAAGCGGGGGAATGAGTAGCCGTCGATCGCCGCGGTCTCGTCGATTTCACGCGGGACTCCGCCGACGAAGCCTTCGAGGATCCAGACCGCGAGGGGTACGTTGAACAGGCAATGTGCGAGTGCCACCGCCCAGACCGTGTCGAACAGGCCGACCGCGTAGAACAGGTTGAAGAACGGCAGGGCGAACACGGCGGAGGGTGCCATCAGGTTGGTGAACAACCAGAAGAACAGATGCTTGTCGCCGATGAAGTGGTAGCGGTTGAACGCGTACGCTGCAGGCAGCGCCACGGCTACCGAAATGACCGTGTTGATCGCGACATAGCTCAGCGACACACCGAAAGCGTGCACCCAGGTCGGGTCGTCGAAGATCGCGCGGTATTTCTCCAGGGTCGGATGATGCGGCCACAGTGCCAGTCCGGACATGATGTCGGCGTTGGTCCGCAGACTGAGGTTGATCAGCCAGTAGACCGGCAGCATCAGCGCGATCAGGTAGATGACCAGCGCGATTTTGGATGAGACGGCCGAGCGCATCAGGCATCCCTCCGGCGATCGAGCTGCGTCATGATCGTGAAGAATATCCAGCAGGCGGTAAGGATGATGATGTAGTACACCAGCGACATCGCGGCGGCGCTTCCCACATCCACCTGACCGATGGCAATTTTGACCAGGTCGATCGACAGGAATGTCGTTGCGCTGCCGGGCCCGCCACCGGTGACGACGACGGGTTCAGTGTAGATCATGAAGGTCTGCATGAAGCGCAGCAGCACCGCGATGACGAGCACCTTCTGCAGTTTTGGCAGTTCGATGTTGACGAAGACGGCCCAGCGGCTGGCGCCGTCGATGCGGGCGGCCTGGTAGTAGGCATCCGGGATGGCGCGCAGGCCGGCGTAGCTCAGCAGGATGACCAGCGGCGTCCAGTGCCAGACATCGATCACGACGATCGTGACCCATGCCGAAACGGAATCCTGGGTGACGTTGTAGGGCAGGCCAATTCCGGTCAGCGCGGCGCCGAACAGCCCGATATCGGCGCGGGCGAAAATTTGCCAGATGGTGCCGACGACGTTCCACGGGATGAGCATCGGCAATGCGATGATCACCAGGGATATTCCGACTGCCCAGCCGCGTCGGGGCAGGCACAGCGCGATGGCGATTCCCAGCGGCACCTCCACCGCGAGTGCCGCGGCGGAGAACGCGAACGTGCGCAACAGGGCATCGGCGAAACGTGCCCCAATTTCCGTGCTGGGGTCCAGCAGATCGCGGAACCACGCGTCGCCGTTCCAGAAGAAGTTGTTCACCCCCATCGAATCCTGGAGCGAATAGTTCACCACCGTCATCATCGGAACGATCGACGAGAACAGCACCAGCGCCAGCACCGGCAGCACGAACAACCACGCTCGGTTATTCCACGGCTTGTCCATCATGCCGCGACCCCCTCGACACGAATGTCATTCTGGTAGACGAGCACGTGGGAGGCGTCGAAGTTCACGCATGCGGCGGTGCCGACGCTTGGCATGTCGAGCGGCACGGTGGCCACGAGCGGCAGTCCACCGAGCGTAACGTGTGCCAGGCGTTTGCGTCCGAAATCGTCGACGCGGCGGACCTGGACCTCGGCTCCGCCGGTGGATGATAACGTAACGAAGTCGGGTCGGATTCCGATTTGCAGGTTGGTGGTCTCGGTTAGGGTCGGATAGGCGGCACCGAGCGATATTTCATTGCTGCCGATGTAGGCGCGGTTTCCGGAGATGCGTGCGGGCAATAGGTTCATGCCTGGGGAGCCGATGAAGTAACCAACGAAGGTGTGTTCGGGGCGTTCGAAGAGTTCCTCCGGCGTGCCGATCTGCACCGCTCGTCCGTCGTTCATCACAACGACCCGGTCGGCGAATGTCAGCGCTTCGGTCTGGTCGTGGGTCACGTAGATCATCAGCAGATCGAGCGCGCGGTGCACTGCTTTCAACTTCGACCGCAGCTCCCACTTCAGGGCGGGGTCGATCACTGTCAGCGGCTCATCGAACAGCACCGCGGAGACGTCCGAACGCACCAGTCCGCGGCCCAACGAGACTTTTTGCTTGGCGTCCGCCGTCAGCCCGCGTGCGCGGCGATGCAGGTCCGGCGTCAGTTCCAGCATCGCGGCCACCTCCGCCACCCGGGCCTGGATCGCCGCCTTCGGCATCTTGCGGTTGCGCAACGGGAACGCCAGGTTTTCCGCCACCGTCATGGTGTCGTAGATCACCGGAAACTGGAACACCTGCGCAATATTCCGCTGCTCGGTTGGTAGCCGCGTCACGTCGCGGTCGTCGAACAGCAGCCGTCCCGCTGATGGAATGATCAGGCCGGAGATGATGTTCAGCAGCGTCGTCTTGCCGCACCCCGACGGCCCCAGCAGCGCGTAGGCCATGCCCTGTTCCCAGACATGATGCAGCGGCTTCAGTGCATAATCCGCATCGCTGCGTGGATGGCTGGTGTAGGCGTGTCCGATACCGTCCAGCGTGATGCGTGCCATGTTCGCTCCGTTACGCCGAGGCTGCCATCGTGGGGGACGGGGCCAGATTGCCTGCGTCGTCGAAGGCGATCGCGCGGCGCATATCGACGGACACTTCGGCGGCGGCTCCTGGTTGCCAGTCATGCACGCCGCGGACCAGGCACACCCAGGTGCCGAACCCGACATCGACATGGACGAAGCTCTCTGAACCATTCAGTTCGGTGACTGAAACCGTTCCGGGGAAGCTTAGCATTCCCGGGCCATTGCCGCCGACCGTCACGTCGTCGCATCGGAAACCGATATGATAGTGCCCGTCCGGCAGGTTCGCCAGCACACCGATTGCCGGCAACGGCCGCCCCGTCTCCGTGGTGACCGAAGCCCCACGCTTGTCCACGGTCAGTTCGTTCAGCGGCGGGTCGGAGAATACCCGCGCGGCCGCGATATTTCCCGGGTGGCGATAGACCTGCCCGGTTGGGCCGTGCTGCGTAACGCGACCCTGCCATAACGTCGCGGTCTTGCCGCCCAGCAGCAGCGCCTCGGTCGGTTCGGTTGTAGCGTAGACCAGGATCGCATTCGTTTCGGCAAAGATCGGCGGCAGCTGTTCGCGTAGTTCCTCACGCAGTTTGTAGTCCAGGTTTGCGAGCGGTTCGTCCAGCAGCACCAGGTCGGCTCGCTTGACCAAGGCGCGGGCGATGGCGGTGCGTTGCTGCTGACCACCGGAC
>JAQGHW010000650.1 GCA_028291505.1 Rhodopila sp.
CCGTTCGCCCGATCTGCAATTGTTTCTGACTATGGCCGAGGCGGCGATTCGCCATGGATCCGGTGTCGATGGGCCGGCGCGCGCCGCTTCCGATCGCATTTTTGCGGCGCTGCAGACGCCTTCCGTCCGGGGCCAGAGGTCGGGCGCTGCCCGTTTGCCGGTTTGTCGCCATCTGGGCGCCGCACTGGAGAACTTGAGTCCGCAAGCTGACCCTGTCCGCGCCCTGGCTGACGCCTTTGCGGTCATCGAGCCGCAGCTTAGCTGGAAGGTCCGACCCGGCGCTGAAGCGCACGGCGAGGCGTTTCTGAAGGGCCACGCCAACGCGACGATCGTTGGTTCGGAAGGGCTCGAGATACGGGGTGATGTGTGGATCGGTGCGAGTCTTCTCGCCCCGCAAACACGGTATCCCGATCATCGCCATCCGCCCGAGGAAATCTACGTCGTGATGTCGGACGGGCAATGGCGCCAGGCAAACGATCCGTGGCACGAGCCTGGCATCGGGGGTCTTGTCTACAATCCGCCGAACGTCGTGCACGCGATGCGATCAACGGAATGGCCACTGCTCGCTGTTTGGTTCCTCTGGACAGGCTAGAACTGACGAACGGCCCATCCGTGTAGCATGAGACCGTCTCAAACCTGGGGGGAGAACAAAGCCGGTAAGTCATCGCGACCCTGATCATCCCGCTTTCCCTGTGCTCCACCCGGTCGGCCGCCCGGACCAATGGCCGGCAGACCCCCAGGTTTGAGACGGTCTCGTATGCCATGACCCCCAGGTTTGAGACGGTTTCGAGACGGCGTCGTGCCGAGCAAGATCCTGGCAAAATCCGTTGGCGCCGGGAACGGCGATGTCTTACATCCGATTTCCACCCCAAACGGCGATTGCCTGAGCGCTAAGCTTGAACCGGCGGACCCTCTCTTCGCGTCTTGAGTGCCGCGAGCAGCGGTTTGGCCAGGGCCAGACAATCGGAGCGCGCCATCGCGTAGGTCCGTGGCGTCATGCCGCCCATGGCAGGCTCGGGCTGCTCCAGCCATGCGTCCGCCGCCGCCTCGGACCCCAAGACGGCAGCCGCTGTCTGTCGCAACTCTCTGACCCTTGCCTCGCCGAACGCCCGCTTGGTCGCATCCCAGTCGGAGTCCGCCCAGGAACTCCGCGCGCCTGCATCTATCCCCCGATGCCTGATCCACCGCTCATAGCTCTGCCGGTCCCGGGCGTCGTGCTGCTCTTCGTGGTCCTGGTGGTCCATAACCTCTCTTGCGGCGTGCTCCGCGCGCTGCCAGCCGGGGAGGTCGGGCGCCGGTTCAGTCCATGGCCGTAATTCGGGCAGTGGAAGGTCCCAGCAGCCAGTGGTCGACGATGGAATGTCGGGTCTGGGAGGCACGGCAAGCTCCACCACCCCGTCCGCATCGCGGCCGGGCCAAAGATGTGCCATGTCAGGCTCGATGTGAGAGTCGTTAACGACGTGGTGGCAACCGGCCGTCGGGCAGACGAAGATTGTACCGACGCGACTGGAGCGGTTCAAGTTGGCGGTCGGCCGACCGGTGCGAACCGCATAGTTGGCCAGCGCCTGCGCAACCGCTTCCCGCGGCAAGTCCGCAGTCCACGCGCCCTCAGGCCGCTGCAATGCCTGCGCTTCGTTGCGTAGCAGCCAGGCCACCGGCGCGTGGACGAACCGGGCGTTGCACTTGGGGCACTCGTACCAGTGGCAGACGAGTCGGAACGGGACCGGGCGCCGGACCGGTTCGTTCGCTTGCCGCCATACCGACTGGCGGGTGAGCAGCAGCTTCACTTGGTCGGCGACAAAGCGCTCGGCCGCGGCGATGTCACGGGGCACCTTGAAGACCGGTCGATCAGGCGCCCGTCCGATCTCTCCTCTCGTCGTCGGCCCCAGGAACCAGTAGACCATTGGCACGTGGTCTCGGAGATTGGCGTGACGCCGCTCGATCTCATCGACGCGTGCCCGAGAGAGCCGCATTTCGACGACGAACACCGGATTGCCCGCCCGGTCTTGGATGACACAGTCGGCCCGCCATGAGCCGTCGCGCGCGATCACTTCCGTCTGTGCGTCGAACCCAACTTCTTTCGCTGCCCGGCAGGCGGCAGCCTTCAACCGCTCATGCTCACTGCTCTGGTCGGCCCATAGGCACGTGTTGTCGGGAACGGGCCGATGCGCGAAGAACCTGAAGCCAAGGTGTGAGGTTTTGGCGGTTGCCCTCACCTCGCAACAAGGCATCACGAGGTCCCCGGACCGGCTTGCTGCGCGCACCTCCGACCACACGTCGTCGTCGGCCTCCCATGCCTGGATTATCCGACGACCCTCGCGAAAGGCTGCTTTTTGCGGCATCTTCGTCGCCTGACGGTGGTGCGGCTGATGATACTCGCGCCAAATCACGAATCCAGCCGGGCCGCCCCAACGCGGACGTCCGTGTAGGGCAAGACCGAATGCGGGATTGAGCGTGCCTGTTCGCCCGATACGTTGCTGTTTCTCAGATGATGATAGGCCTATGCAGCCTTTTTGTAACGATTCGGGGGTGGCCGGCCCGACCTTGACGTCCGCTTTCCACCCACTGCGGTCCTAGTTAGGCCGGTTGCGTGCCCGCCAGCGTGGCAAGATCGCTGGGCGCTGAGGAGTTCGGGCCACTCACGATGTGGCGTTATCGCAGGGATGTTGCACCAGCTTCGGAGATCATTCATTTGAGCTGTGTGCGCGCAAAGGCCAGCTAGTCACAGAGAGTCTCGCGAACGCGAAAGGCGATTGCCGCGCAGCTGCTGGAGTTAGGAGTGGAAAATGCCGATCACCACGAAATATTTGTTCATGGTCAGTATGGACGTTGTTAAGGAGAAGGAAGTACTATTCAACGAGATCTACGACAGTAAGCGCTGTGGTGACCACACATTGTTTTTGGCCCCTGGGATATGCTTCCGTATC
>JAQGHW010000659.1 GCA_028291505.1 Rhodopila sp.
GTTTGCACGGAGACTGAGGAGGACCCCAATTACAGCAACCCGACACCCACAAACCGACGCGATCATGAACCCGGATTCACTGGCGCGACGGCTTGATCCCCTTTAGGCCCAAACTGGGAGTTCGATCGCTTGAGCTGCCGAAGCTGCCAACTGACATATCGAGAAATCGCCTATGATCACCCTACGAATCAACGGCAAGGATTGGACCTATGACGGTGATCCTTCCGTTCCTCTGCTCTGGGTCCTGCGGGATGAGGTCGGACTGACTGGTACTAAATTCGGCTGCGGCGAAGCGCTGTGTGGGGCCTGCACAGTGCATGTCGATGGTCAGGCCACGCGGTCCTGCGCCCTGATCGTCAGCGATGCTGCAGGGCACGAGATCGTCACCATCGAGGGCCTGCATCCGCAAGGTGAACACCCGGTGCAGAAGGCGTGGCGCGAAATGAATGTGCCGCAATGCGGCTATTGCCAGGCCGGGCAGATTATGCAGGCAGCCGCACTGCTGCAGCAGAACCCGCATCCGTCGGATGAAGAAATCCTGAGCTCCATGTCCGGCAATATTTGCCGTTGCGGCTGCTACCAGCGCATCACCGCCGCCGTGCGGCTTGCTTCTACGGGGGTTTGAAATGGCGCCACTGGATGGAATGGGGCCGAACCCCGCTGAGTTGCCCGCGGTCGAGAACGTCAGCCGCCGGTTCCTGCTGAAGGGGCTGGTCGCCTCGGGCGCGTTGGTGGTCGGCGCCTCGCTGCTGCCGCGCCGCGCGTTTGCCTATGCCACCGGCGCCGCCTTGATGCCGCATGGCACGGTCAACGATCCGCATGTGTTCGTGTCGATCGATCCGTCGGGGGAGGTGTCGATCATCGCCCACCGCGCTGAGATGGGGCCTGGACCGCGCACCAGCCTGCCGATGATCGTGGCCGACGAGATGGAGGCCGACTGGTCGCGCGTCAAAATCGTGCAGGCGCCGGGTGACGAAGCGCGATACGGCAACCAGGACACTGACGGATCGCGCAGCATCCGGCACTTCCTGCAGCCGATGCGCCAGTGCGGCGCCGCCATGCGGCAGATGCTGGAGCAGGCGGCGGCCACGCGTTGGGGCGTCGATCCGTCGACCGTGCAGGCCAAGAACCACGAAGTCGTCCACAT
Organism: Rhodopila sp.; assembly: GCA_028291505.1. GTDB lineage: Bacteria > Pseudomonadota > Alphaproteobacteria > Acetobacterales > Acetobacteraceae > Rhodopila. The sequence continues at coordinate 1,148 of JAQGHW010000659.1, forward strand.
CGACACCGGCCGCAAGTTCGGCTACGGCGAGCTGGCCGCCGCTGCGTCCGCGTTGCCGACGCCGCCCGTGGCGCAGCTGAAGCTGAAAGACGCCAAGGACTTCCTGTATATCGGCAAGGGCAAGGTGCCGATCTACGACTTGCGTGACATCACCATGGGCCGAGCCACTTACGGCATCGATACGCGGCTGCCGGGGATGAAATACGCGGTGATTGCTCGGCCGCCGGTGGTCGGTGGCAAGGTCGTTTCGTTCGACGCAACCGAGGCGTTGAAGGTGCCGGGCGTGGAAAAGGTAATCCAGGTCCAGGGCTGGCCGTGGCCGTCGAAGTTCCAACCGCTGGGTGGCGTGGCGGTGATCGCGCGCAATACCGGTTCGGCGATCAAGGGCCGTGATGCGCTGAAGATCACCTGGGATGACGGGCCGAACAAGACGTACGACTCCGTTGCGTATCGCAAGATGCTGGAGGAGGCGTCGCGCAATCCGGGCCAGATCGGGCGGGATCAGGGCGACATCGAAGGGGCGATGAAGGGGGCGGCGAAGGTCATTACCGCCGAGTATTACCTGCCGCATCTGGCGCATGCCTCGATGGAGCCGCCGGTCGCCGTTGCCGACGTGAAGGCGGACAGCGCCGAGATCTGGGCGCCGCTGCAAAGCGCCGGCGGCACGCATGAGGACGCGGCGAAGACGCTCGGGCTGCCGATGGACAAGGTCCGCGTGAATGTCACGCTGCTGGGCGGTGCGTTCGGCCGTAAGTCGAAGTGCGACTTCGCGCTGGAAGCGGCGCTGGTGTCGAAGGCGATCGGCGCGCCGGTGAAACTCACCTGGACGCGTGAGGACGATATCCAGACGATTTCTATCACACGGTCTCGGCCGAACGGATCGAGGCGGCGCTCGACGCGAACAACAAGGTGATCGGTTGGCGGCATCGCAGCACGGCGCCGAGCATTCGTTCGACCTTCACGGCCGGCGTTGACCATGAGGCGCCGTTCGAACAGGGCATGAGCCTGGTCGATGTGCCGTTCGACATCCCGAATATCCGTTGCGAGGTGGGCAAGGCGCCAGCTCACACGCGCATCGGCTGGTTCCGTTCGGTGTCCAACATTCCGCATGGCTTCGCGCAGCAATGCATGGTGGCGGAGATCGCGCATCAGATCGGCAAGGATCCGAAGGACTTCCTGCTGGAGGTCATCGGGCCGCCGCGTATCGTCGATACCAACAAGACCACGAAGGACTTCACGAACTACGGCGATCCGCTCGAAAGCTACCCGAACGACGCGGGGCGGCTGCGCAATGTGATCAACATCGCGGCGGAACAGGCCGGCTGGGGGACCCCGCTGCCGGCGAGGCGCGGGCGCGGCATCGCGGCGCTGCGGCTGTTCCTCACCTACGTGGCGACGGTGGTCGAGGTCGAGGTGGATCAGAAGGGGAATCTAACCATTCCGCGGGTGGATGTGGCGATCGATTGCGGCTTCAATGTCAATCCGGAGCGGATCCTGTCGCAGTTCGAGGGTGCGTCCGTCATGGCGTTGAGCCTGGCCAAGTATGGCGAGGTGACGTTCAAGGACGGCCGCGTGCAGCAGAACAACTTCAACGACTTCCAGGTGGTTCGGATCGACGAGTCGCCGGTGGTGACACATGTGCACATCGTGCCGCACCCGTACGAGGTCCCGGCGAGCGGGATTGGCGAACCGGGGCTGGCGTGCTTTCCGCCGGCGCTGCTGAATGCGATCTTCGCCGCGACAGGGAAGCGCATCCGGCGGATGCCGATCGCTGACCAGCTGAGCGTCTGACCTGCGCAGGGCCTGCAACAAGGCCCGAACAGTAACAGTGGAGCAAGATCGTTTCCGTGCGGAACGATCTTGCTCCGTCTGGTCATTGGCCACCGGAGGACAGAGCGTCGACCGTCAGCTAAGCAACGCCAAGCTAGAACGGACAGTGAATGTCGTCTGTCCGTTTCCCCGTCCGGCAATCATTTTGTCCGTCTACTCGTTGTGCATCGGCGTTTCCGGACATCCTGGACGTGACCGCTCAACGATCCTTTGGCGGACCGGCGCCAGCGTGGGTATTCTTCGGAGCCATCCGAA
>JAQGHW010000710.1 GCA_028291505.1 Rhodopila sp.
CCGGCCATGACTGTGAAAAGAACGGCTTGCTTCAAATACCAGCCTTATCTTGATACGCACGGGGGCGCGTCCCGCACCGTGAGCTGTCGCGCTCACTAATCAGCATTCCGGCGGAGCAATTGATCGGGATGCTGAGGGCTGCGGCGCTATCCTGTCTTCCCGCCGCGACGCTGATCGGATACGGCGCCGCCGGAGTTTGGACGAAAACCGCGTTCCGACGCAGAGCGCGCAGAGCGGGGCGCAGAGACCGCAGAGTAATTTACCAGGTGCCCGGGGCGGGGCGAGAATCCTTCTCTGCGCGCTCTGCGCCCCGCTCTGCGCACTCTGCGTCGAAACGCCCAGAGTGAAACGAACGCGTTCCTCTCGATTTACCCACCATTAGAGCGTTTTCACCCTGACTGTGCAGGTTGAGAACGCTCTATTCCCTTGTTTGATCGCATGATCCACGCGCTTTGAACGTTCCGCTCAGTGTGATCATGCTCTAACTGGCCATGCAGACCACAATCGCCATTTGACACGATCCAAGAGTATGGGAGATTTCGAACCGAAATCGGCTACTACCTAAACGCGTAGGGGGAAACATGGCTGACAGGTATACAAAGTCTGTTCTGACAATCATCGCCATCACACTTGTCGTTCTCGCAGCCAATAATGTAACCCGCACGGCCCTTGCACAGATCAACTTCGCGAGGGTGCAGGTGTGCGATGAGCAAAACTGTACGCGGCTGGTTCCAATCCAGCAAAGCGTGCAAGGAAGAACGGTGATAACATGGAGCTTACCTGTTGCTATTAACCGTTAGTTTGGACGGTTTCTGTCTGCGAGCCAGAGGGTGGTTTGGGTGACTTATTCCGGGGCTGATTGAGTCTGGACCCTAATGCGCCACGGTCCAAATTCTGCTACACTGGCGGGGATGGAACGCAGCGAAGCCATGTCCCGACTTCAGGCGCACAAGGCCGAGTTGAAACAACGCGGGATCGAACACCTGTTCCTGTTCGGCTCGACCGCACGTGGAGACGCGTATGCGGACTCCGATGTCGACCTGTTTTTCGACCACATCAAGGGCTCGATCGGGCTTTATGAGCTGATCGGCGTGAAAGAGACCGCGTCCCGCATCCTCGGCCGGAAGGCTGACATCATGACACGGCGTAGCCTGCATCGGGTGTTGCGCGACCGCATCGAGGCCTCGGCACTGCAAATGTTCTGAATGACCGAATCCTCGCCGATCGCCCGCTTCGCCGACGCCATCGAGCCTGTCCGTAGCGAGATGGCGGGCGTAACGCTCAAGGCGTTTGAAACCGACCGGCGCAAGCGTTGGCTGGTCGAGCGCGGCATCGAAATCATTTCCGAAACCAGCCGTCGCCTCCCGGCCGACATGAAGGTCGCGGCGTGCGGAAATCCCGTGGCCGAAGGTCGCCGGCGTCGCCAACGTGCTTCGACACGATTACGAAGATGGCGCAGCCGCTGTGCTCGTGGCACGTGGTTCGCGATAACGTACCGCCGCTCGACACCGTCCGCCGCGACGAACTGGCGCGCGAACGCAACGGATAGTCCGCCCCCGCCCCAACGGCCGCCCTGGACCCGCGACAGCGCGTGCCGCAACGAGTATAAGGCCCCGCGTTGCCAGCACTAGTTCCCCAGCGCCCGATCCACCTTCCGCCCGGCCGCCTGAGCCGGCCCCTGCGGCGGATCAAACGTGTCCTGCACCTTCTGCCCGGCATGATCCAAACCAGATCCGGCCTTCTCAGCCGGCCCCTCCTGATGGCAGGCCGACAGCCCCACCAACATCAGGCCACAGGCAGCAACCAGCAAAGCCATACGCATCGGACTCTCTCGGAATGTGGAGACCACCGTAACGACACCCGACGCACCCGGTTGCATCGCCCGGGTAACGTCCGCGTTGGGTCGGCCTGACCGATGAACTTCTCCGCCCTCTTCATCCACCGCCCGGTCGCCACCATCCTGCTGTCGATCGGCCTCATGCTGTCCGGCATCGTCGCCTACCATTTCCTCCCGGTCGCCGCCCTGCCCAGCATCGACATACCCACCATCGTCGTGCTCGCCTCCCGCCCCGGCGCCGATCCGGAGACCATGGCCAACTCCATCGCCGCCCCACTGGAACGCCGCCTGGGAGAAATCGCCGGGGTCACCGAGATCACCTCCGTCTCCTCGATCGGCAACGTCGGGATCGTCCTGCAGTTCGACATCGACCGAGACATCAACGGCGCCGCACACGACGTGCAGGCCGCGATCAACGCCGCCACTGTGGACCTGCCCGCCGACCTGCCGACCCGCCCGTTCTACCGGAAGTTCAATCCGGCCGACGCCCCCATCATGCAGATCGCGCTGTCTTCCGCCACGCTGTCCACCGCGCAGATCTACGACGCCGCCGACACCATCCTCGCCCAGCGCCTGTCCCAGTCGCCAGGTGTCGCCCAGGTCACCGTCAACGGCTCCGAGAAGCCCGCCGTGCGCATCCGTCTCGACCCGGTGCGCCTGGCCGCCGCCGGGCTCTCCGCGCAGGACGTCTATACCGCCGTCCGAGGCGCCAACGTCCTCGAACCCCTCGGCGGCTTCCAGGGACCGCAACAAGCCGAAACAATCGGCATCAACGGCCAGATCTGGCAGGCCCAGCAATACCGTCCGCTTATCCTCAAGACCGCCAAGGGCGCCATCCTCCGGCTGTCCGACGTCGCCGACGTCATCAACGCCACCGCGAACGCCCGACTGGCCGCATGGGATGGCAAGCAGCCGGCGATCCTGCTGACCATCACCAAGGCAGCCGGCGCCAACGTCATCCAGACCGCCGACGGATTAAGAGCCCTCCTTCCGCAACTCATGCGATGGCTGCCCCCGGACATCCAGGTCTCCGTCATCATCGACCGCACCACGACAATCAGGGCCAGCGTGGCCGACGTTCAGTACACGTTGCTGATCACCATCGTGCTGGTGTTGATGGTCGTGCTGATCTTCATGCGCCGCCTGATCCCGACCCTCGCCGCCGCCGTCACCGTCCCGCTTTCGATCAGCGGCACCCTCGCCGGCATGTGGTTCCTCGGCTACACAATCGACAATTTCTCCCTGATGGCGCTGACGGTTTCCGTCGGCTTCGTGGTCGACGACGCCATCGTGATGATCGAGAACATCGTCCGCCACGCCGAACGCGGCATGCCCCCCCTCCAGGCCGCCCTGCTCGGTGCACGGCAAATCGGCTTCACCGTCATGTCGATCAGCATCTCCCTGGTCGCCGTCTTCATCCCCCTCATCTTCATGGGCGGCATCCTCGGCCGCCTGTTCCACGAGTTCGCCATGACCCTGACCATGGCGATCGCCGTCTCCGCCGTCGTTTCACTGTCGCTGACGCCAATGATCTGCGGCCGTTACATGAACGTCGCCGCCCCCAAAGGCGGACACGGCTGGGTCTGGCGCACCATCGACCGAGTGCTCGCCTGGATCGAGCGCTGCTACGCCCGAACCCTGGACTGGGCGCTCGCCCACCGCGTGTTCATGCTGCTGGTCACCCTGCTGACCATCGTGCTGACCATCCGGATGTACGGACTGGTGCCGAAAGGTTTCATGCCCCAGCAGGACACCGGCATCATCATGGGCTCGACCCAGGCCGATCCGAACGTTTCGTTCCAGACCATGGAGGACCGCCAGCGCCAGGCGGTCGACGTGCTGCTGGCAGACCCCGCGATCGAGACCGTGGCCTCGACCGTGGGCGTATCCTCCGGCTGGGCCGCGATGAACCGCGGTGGCCTGACCATCAGCCTGAAGCCGCGGCATGAGCGATCCATTTCGTCCGATCAGGTGATCGACCGGCTGCGCGACAAGCTGGCGAAAGTGGACGGTATCCAGACCTTCCTGTTCTCCGCCCAGGATTTGCGCGGCGGCGGCCGCCAGGGCGGATCCCTCTACCAATACGCCCTGGTCGCCCAGGACCTCGCCGCGATGCGCTACTGGGCGGTCGCGCTCGAGGATAAACTGAAACAGACCCCGAGCATCGTCGACGTCACCTCCGACCAGGACAAGGCCGGACCGCAGGTCACCGTGACCATCGACCGCGACGCCGCCGCCCGCCTCGGCGTGCGCACCGCCGACATCGACAACGCCCTGAACAATGCGTACTCGCAGCGGCAGGTCTCCACGATCTACGCGCAACGAAACCAATACAAGGTCGTGCTCGAAATCGATCCGAAGCTGCAGATCGATCCATCCCTGCTGAACCGCCTCTACGTCGGGGCAGCCGGCGGCATTCAGGTCCCGCTATCCTCCGTCGCGCGCTTCGAGCGTGGAACGGCACCGCTCACGGTCAACCACCAGGGCCAGTTCGCCGCCGCCACGATCAGCTTCAACCTTGCCCCCGGCGTGGCACTCGAAACCGCCGAAACCGCCGTGGAGCACGCCACATCCGAACTCCGCATGCCCGAGGACGTCCGCACTGCGTTCGCCGGCAATGCACAATATCTGCAAAAGTCGCTCGCCACCCAACCGCTGCTGATCGCCGCCGCGCTGATGTCGATCTACATCGTTCTAGGCGTGCTCTACGAAAGCCTGCTGCACCCGCTGACAATCCTCTCCACGCTGCCCTCAGCCGGACTAGGCGCGTTGCTGGCGCTGTGGCTGACCGGAACCGAGCTGTCGATCATGGGCATGATCGGCATCATCCTGCTGATGGGGATCGTCAAGAAGAACGCCATCATGATGGTGGATTTCGCGCTGGAGCAGGAACGACAGTTCGGCCTGTCGCCGTACCAGGCAATCCACGCCGCATGCCTGGAACGTTTCCGTCCGATCACCATGACCACCCTGGCCGCCCTCCTGGGAGCACTGCCGCTGGCCTTCGCTTTCGGCACCGGTTCCGAACTGCGCCGCCCGCTGGGCATCGCGATCGTGGGCGGCCTGATCGTTTCCCAGATGCTGACGCTCTACACCACGCCCGTCGTCTATTTGGCGCTGGAACGTCTCGCCGGACGGCGCACCGCGATCCCGCACCGAGCGGCGACCTCACCCCGGCCGTCCAGCCCAAACTAGGTCAGCCCCGGACCGGATCAGCCCCAGACTGAATCAGCCCCAGACTGAATCAGCCCCAGACTGAATTAGCGAAGAATAAAGGTCAGGTACCCAGCCACGACCCAAATCGCCAGCGATAGGATCAGGCCATGGACCAGGCCACGCATCATCCCGTTCTGATCGTCGCTCGCCACCTTCGTGCGACCGTAGATCGCGGACCGGCCTGTTGAAGAGGATCGCCGCACCCGAACACTCCTTTTTTCGGGGTCGTTGATAACAGCCCAGTGAGCGAGCGCCAACGTTCATCAAAAGCATGCGATCGAATCAAGTTCAACGGTTATATGAATTCGTGAACAGATAGTAATAATATTCCGGAATAAATGCGATTAGACAAATGATAATAATAGGTAATAAACTGCGACGGACACGCCCAATATTTCAGTTGGTTGCCACTTCCGGATCATCTGCCTCCTGATCGGCACTGGAACAATCGTTGGGGAACTATTTCCTTCGAAATAAAACAGTTGCAAGCTCACGGTCGCGTGTCCCAGATAATCACATATTCGTGAAGCACGCCGGCCGGTCTCCGGTCGCCGACAAGGAGGGCTCCGATGCAGCTACCCCGTACTTCCGTCAGGTTGCCGACCGGCTTCTCGTTCGATGTCCCCGATCTGGTGATGTTGCGAGGATGGTCCGAGTTCCACGAACTTCGCATGACTGTAGAAATCGATGTCTGCGCCGACGGCGACGAATACGAAGAACTTCTGGGACTTTACGACCGCACCCGCGCATTCCGCCGCTGGATGATCTGGCGTTCCTGCGACGGCATCGTGGTGCAGCCGGCCATGGGACAAAAGATGCTGTTCGATTGCATGGCGGATGCCCTGGAAACCTTGATCACGTCACGCAACTGACCAACCCGCGGATCGCTCACCTCGCACGGAACGTCCGAAGCGCGTGAATCATGCGATCAAACAAGGGGATAGAGCGTCTTCAACCTGCGCGCAGGACATTGCACGCAATGTCCGGGTCAGGGTGAAAGCGCTCTAGCTCTCGCCCGCCTCCTCGTCGTCCGATTCTCCCCCCTGGCTGCGCTGGGCCGCCGGACCGGCATGCGTGTCCAGGTTCAGTGCACTGTTGATCAGCGCCAGGTGGGAAAACGCCTGCGGGAAATTGCCCAGTTGGCGTTGCCCGACCGGATCGTATTCCTCGGCCAGCAAGCCGACATCGTTCGACAACGCCAGCAGCCGCTCGAACATCGCCCGAGCCTCCTGGTGCCGCTCCTGCAACACCAGGTTATCAACATACCAGAAGCTGCAAGCCAGGAAGACGCCCTCGCCGCCCGTCAGCCCATCCTGAGTTTCAGCCGTATGGTACCGCCGGATCAGGCCGTCCACCATCAGGTCGCGGCCGATCGCCTCGACGGTGCCGCGAATCATCGGGTCCTCAGGCGGCAAAAACCCCACCAGCGGCAACAGCAGCAAGCTGGCGTCCAGCGTATCGCCCCCGAACCACTGCACGAAACTGTTGCGTTCCACGCTGAACCCCTCGCGGCAGACGGTTTCATGGATGCGGGTTCGCAACGCGATCCACCGATCCAGCGGCCCGGGCAGGTTGAACTGCTCCGCACCCCGGATCACGCGGTCCACCGCCACCCACACCATTACCTTTGAGAACGTGAAGTTCTGCGCCCCCCCGCGCACCTCCCAGATGCTCTCATCCGGCAGTTCCCAGATCTTCTCCAGATGATTGACCAGGCTGACTTGCAGATCCCAACTCGCCGTCGGTCGCGCCAGGCCCAGCACGGACTCCTGATACATCGCGTCGATCAGTTCGCCATAGACATCAAGCTGCAGTTGGCTGCTCGCCGCGTTGCCGATACGAACCGGGCTGGCGCCCTGATAGCCGGACAGCCACGGCACCACCCACTCCTGCACCCAACGCTCGCCGCCGATCCCGTACAGCGTCTGCAACTGCGCCGGCGCCCCCGCCACACTCCGCCGCAGCCACGTCCCCCACGCCTGCGCTTCCTCCCGATACCCCGCATGCATCAGCGCCAGCAGCGTGAACGTCGCATCCCGCAGCCAGCAAAACCGATAATCCCAGTTCCGCGACCCCCCCGGCTGCTCGGGCAACGAAGTCGTGGGCGCCGCGACAATGCCGCCGGTCGGGTAGTAGCTTAACGCCTTCAGCGTCAGCAGCGAGCGCTGCACCTCGGTTCGGTAGGACCCGCGATAGGTGCAGCGCCCGGACCATCCGCTCCACAAGACATCGGTATCGTCCAACGCCTGCTCCGCGTCCGGCGGCACCGGCTGCGGCAGATGCGATGCCTCATGGGTCAGCACGAACCGGGTCCGCTGCCCGGGCTCCGCGGTGAAAGACGCCACCGTGCTCATCGCCCTGCCGTGCAGCTTGATGTCGCTGTGCAACACCACCTGGTCCGGCCCGGCGATCGCCCTGATCCCGCTGCCATGGTTCAGCCGAGTCACCCAAGGCACCGCCGACCCGTATTCAAACCGCAACGACAGATCGAAACGCATCTCAACCGACCCGGTGCGGCCTTCGGCGATGCGGACAACCGAGTGCTTCTCCACCGCCATGCTGTCGATCAGCGCAACCGATCCCGACGCCGTTTCGAACAATGTCTCCAGGATCATCGTCCCCGGCCAGTACCGCCGCGTTATCCGGGTCGGCGTTTCCACCGGGCTGATCCGCCAGCGCCCGTTCTCCGGTGACCCAAGCAGCGCGGCGAAGCACGCGGGACTGTCGAACCGGGGCCAGCACAGCCAGTCGATCGAGCCTTCCTTGCTGACCAGCGCCGCCGTGTGGCAGTCGCCGATCAACGCGTAATCCTCGATCGCCGCGGCCTGCGACGGTCCTGTGACGGAAGCAACTCGTTCCGGATGAGAACTGTTAGCGGCGCTTCCGTGACGGTGGGAACGGCTGGGCCGGTCATGGCCCTCCGCCATCAGTTCGCTCTACCCCACACTCTCTGCCCGCCGTTGCCGAGGCAGTAACAGCTTGCGCCCGCCGAAACCGGACGATCCATCGGGCACACATACGCTCCGGCGTAACACATCTGTCCACCACCACCCGACGCCGGAGCCTGGCTGTAGTACTCCTGTTGCGGCGGCGGCGCGTAATACACCGGCGGAGGTGGCGCGTAATACACCGGCGGAGGCGGGTAATATACCGGCGGAGGATAAAATCCCGGCCCGTAGAACGGAATGCCAATCCCGACGAACACCCGAGCCTGCGCCGGACCGCTCGCCAGTCCCACCATCGCCGCACAAACCACAGCCGCAACCGTCGTTCGGCGTACCACCAACAAGAATTTCGACATCATGACGGACCTCTGCCGGAGGACTGTGCGCACATTATGTCTTTTTCCGCCTGACCTGGATACACCGATTAGAGCGCGATTGTCGGAGGTTGCTGTAACCTCGGGCGTGAATCGCCCTCTCAAGCTTTGATCGCCCAAGCTTTGATCGCCCAAGCTTTGGTCGCCCAAGCCTTGATCGCCCAAGCCTTGATCGCCAGGAAGTCACCCATCATGAGGTGGCCGGTTTCATCGCCTCGGCCGCCGCGCCACGCCAGAACAGCCGGCCCACCCGTGCCGCCAGCCGCGCCAGCGCAGGGGTCGTGGTCGGCCGCAGCAGCCTGGGATC
>JAQGHW010000724.1 GCA_028291505.1 Rhodopila sp.
GGTGGTCCAGGTGGTACAGCCGGCTGATGATGGTCCGCTCCAGCACCACGCCGAACACGCCGATGATCAGCGGCGCCAGGATCAGCGATGGGAAGTAGCCGATGCCGAAATATTGCAGCAGCATCCAGGAGGCGAACGCGCCCATCATGAACAACGCGCCATGCGCGAAGTTGATGATATTCAGCATGCCGAAGATCACCGCCAGCCCCAGCGACAGCATCGCGTAGAAGGCGCCGTTGATCAGCCCGAGCAGAAGCTGTCCGAACAACAGCGGGCCAGGAATGCCGAAGATCATGATCATCTTTGCTTCATCCTCGTTGTCCCCAACACCCTCTACCCGTCGTCTGTGTCATGGCCCGGCCACCCGGGTCCAGTGATCCGATCCCGACGCTTCGCTCCCGGGCGTTGGGCGAATCGGCCCACCAAATCAAAGGCCAGTGGATAGACATGACGGTTCTTGCGTCAGATTTTATCCACTGGCTTCTGTGCCATGGCCGAGCTCGCCCCAACCACCCGCGTTTTACATTTCTCAGGCTTTGATGAAGCCGCAGTGACCATCCGCCAGCGGGCGGAAAGCCTCCTCACCCGGCGTCGTCGCCACCAGTTTGAAGTAGTCCCACGGCCCCTTGCTCTCCGACGGCTTCTTCACCTCGAACAGATACGAAGGAACCAGATTGCGCCCGTCCTGGCGGATCGTCGTCTTGCCGAAGCAGTCGTCCTCCACCGGCATCGCCTTCATCCGGTTGACCGTCGCCACGCCATCCTTCTTCGCCTCGGCCGCGCCCATGTCGGCGACCGCCTTCAGATAGTGCAAGGTGGCGGAATAGTTGCCGGCATGGTTCATGTTCGGATAATTGATCGGCGTCTTCGGCAGCACCCGCCTGGTGAACGCGCGCGTCCGCTCGTTCAGGTCCCAATAGAAGCTTTCCGTCAGATTCAACCCGCTCGCGGCCTCCAGCCCCAGCGCGTGCACATCATTGATGTACATCAGCAACGCCGCGATCTTCATCGATGAGCCAAGGCCGAACTCATGCGCCTGCTTGATCGAATTCACCGTGTCGCCACCGGCATTCGCAAGTCCCAGCACCTTGGCGCCGCTCGCCTGCGCCTGCACCAGGAACGACGAGAAATCGGTGGTGCCCGGAAACGGATACAGCGCCGCCCCCATCACCTTGCCGCCCGACGCCTTGATCAGCGTGGAGGTGTCATTCTGCAACTGCTTGCCGAAAGCGTAATCGGCGGTCAGGAAATACCAGGAATCGCCGCCCGCCTTCACCATCGCCCCGCCGGTTGACTTCGCCAGCATAAACGTGTCGTAGGTCCAATGAATGAAATTCGGCGAACACTGCTCCCCGGTCAGCGCCGAAGTGGCAGCCCCCGAATCGAGAAACACCTTGTTCTTCTCGCGCACCACCGATTGCAGCGCCAGCGCGACCGACGACGTCGGCACGTCCAGCAGCATGTCTACGCCGTCGCGGTCGAACCATTGGCGTACGATCGACACCGCCAGGTCCGGCTTGTTCTGGTGATCGGCAGAGATCACCTCGACGTTCAAGCCCTTGGTGGCGGCGCCGAAATCCTCCAGCGCCTGCTTCGCACAGATGACGCCGGTAATGCCGCCTGTATTGGCATATGGCCCGGACTGGTCGTTCAGCACGCCGATCTTGATGGTCGGCGTCTGTGCCCGCGCAGGGCGCGTAAAATTCGCGGCCAGCGGCACGCCGGAGGCGAGCGCTGCCGTCTTGAGGGCAGAACGACGTGTCAGTAGCATCAATTAAAACCTTTATACTTTGACCAAAGAACAGCCGCCTTTATCCAACGGACGGAACGCTTTGTCGGCAGGCGTTGACGCCAGTGGCTTGTAATAATCCCAGGCACCTTTGCTTTCCGCCGGTGTCTTGACTTCCCACAGATAGGACGGATGGATTTTCCGCCCATCAATGCGAATGGATCCAGGGCCGAAACAGTCGTCGTCAGTCGGCATCGCCTTCATGCGCGCGACGGTCGCGGCACCGTCGACCTTCGCCTGCGCGATACCCATCGCGGTCGCGGTCTTCAGGTAATGCAGCGACGACGAATAAACCCCGGCATGCACCATGGTCGGCCGCACCCCCTTCATATTGGCGGTAAACCGATCCGAAAACTTTCTCGCCCGGTCGTTCATATCCCAATAGAAACTATCGGTCAGCGCGATGCCCTGCGCCGTATCCAGACCCAGCGAGTGCACGTCGCTGATGAACAGCAGCAGTCCGGCAAGCGTCATCTTGATGCCGAACTCCTTCGCCTGCTTGATCGTATTGATCGTATCGGCGCCAGCATTGGCGATGCCCAGCACTTTCGCGCCGCTCGACTGCGCCTGCAGCAGATACGACGAAAAGTCGCTGGTGCCCGGAAACGGATAGGTCACGCCGCCCATCACCTTGCCGCCCGCGCCGGTCACGAATTCGGTGGTGTCGCGCTGCAGCGCCTTGCCGAACGCATAGTCCGCGGTGATGAAAAACCAGGAATCCCCACCGGCCTTCACCATCGCCCCGCCAGTCGACTGCGCCAGCATATAGGTGTCGTACACCCAGTGGATCGTGTTGGCGTTGCAGGACCCTCCGGTCAGGTCCGAAGACGCGGCACCCGAATTCAGGTAGACCTTGTTCTTCTCCTTCGCGACACCGGCCACCGCCAGCGCGACGCCGGAATTGGCCACCTCGACGATCAGGTCCACCCCGTCACGATCGAACCACTGCCGCGCCGTGGTCGCCCCGACGTCCGGCTTGTTCAGATGGTCGGCGACCAGGACCTCGACGCTGAACCCATTGGCGCCGAATTCCGCGACCGCCTGATGCGCCGCCGCCACCGCGCCCGGCCCGGCCAGATCCTTGTACGGGCCCGACATGTCGGTCAGGCAGCCGATCTTCAGCGTCGGAGCTCCCTGGGCACTCCCCTGGCCACGCCCAGCCCGAAACGGCACGGTCGCGGCGGCAGCCGAAGCAAGTCCACTCAGCGTAACGGTCCGGCGTGTGAGTTTCATGACATCCACTCCCTCCGAGGCCTTTTACGAGGCGCCCCAGTTTCCCTTTGCCGAACAAACAGCCTGGCGGGCCGGCGCCGCCGTTCACTCTCCTCGTCATGGCCCGGCGCGCCCGCACCACTATAGTGTCGTCGCGCCCCGGGCCACTTATCCCGCACTATTTCACGTCATCATGGCCCGGCGTTTCGGGGCCACCTGTCGCGGCAGTGCTGGTATAAGTCGGACAGACCGAATCATCACCAGTGCCCGCCGGTGCTATCAGACCCCCAGATATTCGTGCAGCTTGTCCATGCTCGATTCGAGTAGACGGTTCGGAATCATGTCCACGATCTTGCCGTGTTCCATGACGTAATGACGATCCGCCACAGTCGCGGCAAAACGGAAATTCTGCTCCACCAGCAGCACTGTGAAGCCGCGGTTCTTGATCTCCCGGATGGTGCGGCCGATCTGCTGCACGATGACCGGCGCCAGCCCTTCCGTCGGTTCGTCCAGCAGCAGCATCTTCGCCCCGGTCCGCAGGATGCGCCCGATCGCCAGCATCTGCTGCTCGCCGCCCGACAGCTTGGTTCCGTGCGCGGTCTTGGCGCGTTCCTTCAGGTTGGGGAACAGCGTGTAGATCTCATCCACCGACAGCCCGCCGGGTGCCACGACCGGCGGCAGCATCAGGTTCTCGGTCACCGACAGCGAACCGAAAATGCCGCGTTCCTCCGGGCAAATGGCGATGCCGGCCTGGGCGATCTGGTTCGGCATTAGCCGGATCATCTCGCCGCCGCGGAACTTCACGCTGCCTTCGCGGCGCGGCACCAGCCCCATGATCGACTTCATCGTGGTCGTCTTGCCGGCGCCGTTGCGGCCAAGAAGCGTCACCACCTCGCCTTCGCGCACCTCGAAATCGACACCGTGCAGGATGTGGCTCTCGCCATACCAGGCGTTCAAACCCTTGAGCTCAAGCATACGGACGTTCAATCATGGAGGGGATCAGACATCGACGGTTCCCAGATACGCGGCGATCACTTCAGGGTTCTTCGACACCGTCTCGTAATCGCCCTCGGCCAGTACCCTGCCCCGGGTCAGCACGGTGATCTTGTCGCACAGCCCTTCGACAACCGACAGATTATGCTCGACCATCAGGATGGTGCGCCCGGTCCGGATGCGCTTGATCAGGTCGACGATCCGGTCCACGTCGCCGTGCGCCATCCCGGCGGTCGGTTCGTCCAGCAGCATCATCTCAGGGTCGAGCGCCAGCGTCGTCGCGATCTCCAGTGCCCGCTTCAGCCCGTACGACAGGTCGGCGACCACCGTCTCGGCGAACCCCGACAGGCCCACGTCGAACAGCAATTCCCGCGCGCGGTCGTCATACACCGTCAACGCACTTTCGGAGCGCCAGAAGTCGAAGCTGGCGCCGCGGGCCCGCTGTAACGCCAGCCGCACGTTTTCCAACGCGGTCAGGTGCGGAAATACGGCGGAAATCTGGAAGCTGCGCACCAGCCCCAGCCTGGCGACCATCGCCGGCTTCATACCGGTGATGTCGCGACCTTTGAATTTGATGGAACCGCGTGTCGGCTGCAGAAAGGACGTCAGCAGGTTGAAGCACGTCGTCTTGCCGGCGCCGTTCGGACCGATCAGCGCATGGATCGTGCCAGTCTCGACACGCAGCGACACGTCATCGACGGCAATGAAGCCGCTGAATTCACGCGTCAAGCCCTCTGTCTCCAGGATGGTGTCTGTCACCCCCGGACGTCTCCTCGTTGGAATTAGTTCCAGTATGCGGGGCGTTTTGCATATACCGTGCGTTGGTGCAAGGCCGTCTGCCGCGCCAGATGCGACGAACGGCCCGACCAAGCCGGGGTCAGCCCGGTTGACCAGGCATCAAGGCCAGCCAATCGGGGGCCGATCGGCGACCGCGACCGATCGTACGGTCATTGGGCCGCCCTGCTGGGTGGGTCCGTGTCAAGCCCGTGCTCGTTCGAGCTTCCTTCACTTTCGATAGGGGGGACGAACAAGGGCCACGGAAAGTAAGTATCCTCCAGCATCGGGATCTGACGGCGATAATCATCCTGGACGATGAACAGTCCTGGTGCCCGGGCAACCTCGATAATCTCGAGGCAATCAGCCTCGGGAATGAGCCGAGGGCGCTTTATCGGCCGCTATCGCCTTCCTCTCCGTGGCCCTTCGTGGCCCTCGAGCTTCTCCGTGTTGAGAATCCCATACCGAGCAGCACGGCCGGCGTCGAACGGCAAGATCGCGCCGCTCGATGCCAAGCGGTACAGTTCGCGCTGATGCCGGCTGAGAGCCGACGTCCATGCCGGGGTACGCGTCCCGGCAAAGGCCACCCCGGGTGCCTCAATATTTATGTCGCCCACGAAAATTGATCCACCAACGCGGCGCTCTGACCCGGACGAGCACCGTCGCGATGCCGGTCAGGGTCGCTACGCCGACGCTTCGCTCGCAGCCACGAGGCATTGGCCCATGGAGGTGCATTTCAACAAAGCTCTTGCCGGAGCGCCGCCCGAGATGATACCGGCCGCCTGGGAAGCGACAACATACGAAGCGGCAACATACTTGGTGGTTCTTGATGCCCTCGCGTTGGCTATCAGCACCAGTGGTGGACCGCCCCTGTCCCGGCATCGCCGATCATGAGCCCAACCTGTCGACCGGCCGGAAGCATGCCGGCGCAATCGAAAACGCCATGACCGAGATGCGGCCAACGGTGCCGCCGCGTGCGCCGCCTACGTTTCGAAGAGCAATTGTCTCGACAGCGACCAGCTTGGGGCCGAAATATGCCAGGCCGCTTGCGGTCAAGGACAACGACGATCCGGACGGTCTCTTCGTCGTCCACCAGGGAGTGCGAAGTGAACGCTGGAGCGCCAATGGCTTCACCAGGCCGAGCTGACCCTGGCGATTCGGTTCAGAACCCGGCCTTCGCCCTCTCGGCACCTCCAGCCATCGAACTGTATGGACGCAGGTATTTTATTCACAATCCGCCGGAATGACGGCACAATAGGTACCTGTCGTTGAACCCCCGACCCACGCGATCCATCGCACTCGCCGCCGTTTCGCTGCTGGCGGCCTGCGATATCGGCCACGACTACAACCGGCCGTCCCTGGACATCCCGCCAGCCTACCGCGCGACCCCGGAAACCGCCGCCTCCGCCTGGCCCTCCACGGACTGGTGGCGTGGCTTCCATTCAGCCGAACTGAACGCCCTGATCGAGGATGCCCGAGCGCAGAACTTCGACCTCGCCACGGCGGTCGCGCGCGTGCGGCAGGCGGATGCCCAGGTCCGCATCGCCGGCGCACTGCTGCTCCCCGATCTCAATGCCAGCGGCAGCGCAAGCTGGCAGCACCAGGGCCTGGGCACCAGCAGCACCAGCAGCCTCACAGGCCGCGGCTCAAACGCCAGCTTCGACTTCCACAGCTACAGCGCCGGCCTCAGCGCCAGCTACGAGCTGGACTTCTGGGGCCGCAACCGTGCCACCCGCCAATCAGCCGTTGCCTCGGCCATGTTCAGCCGCTTCGACCAGCAAACCGTCGCGCTGACCGTCGTCACCAACGTCGCCAACACCTGGTTCACCGCCCTGTCGCTGGCCGATCGCCTCGCCGTCGCACGCCGCAACCTGGCCGATGCCGACCAGACCCTCGCCGTCATCCGCGGCCGCTTCGACGCCGGCACCGCCAGCCAACTGGACGTCGCCCAACAGGAATCCCTGGCCGCCGGCGAACGCGCCCTCATCCCCAACTTCGTCAGCCTGCTGGAACAAGAAATCATCGCGCTCGGTATCCTGACCGGCCAACCGCCCGAACGCATCACCGTCCAACCCGGCACCCTGACCGCACTGAACCTCCCTTTGGTCGCCCCCGGCCTGCCGTCCGAACTGCTGGCCCGCCGCCCCGACGTCGCCTCGGCCGAGGCCCTGCTGATCGCCCAGAACTTCAGCATCACCGTGGCCCGCGCGGCGTTCTTCCCCAGCATCCAGCTAACCGCCAGCGCCGGCTACCAGGCCGCAGCACTGAACCGCCTGATAACCCCCGGCGGCGCGCTCGCCGCGCTGACCGAGGGCCTGACCCTGCCCATCTTCGACGGCGGCACGCTGCGAGGCCAACTCGATCTGGCGCACGGCCGCTACGACGAAGTGCTGGCCGATTACCGCAAAGCCGTGGTGCAGGCATTTACGGATGTCGATACCGCGCTGACCGCCTGGCGCTACGCCACCGAACAGGAGAGGCTGCAACGCATCGCCGTCGAAATCGCCGGCCGAGCCGCGACCATCGCGCGAGCCCAGATGGGCGCCGGGACCGTCGACATCACCACCGTGCTGACCGCGGAGACGACCCTGTTCACCGACGAGGACACCTTGGTGCAGGTTCGTCTGGTACGTGCGCAGGCGCTGCTAAATCTATACAAGGCTCTTGGCGGCGGCTGGATCGAACCGGATCGTCCGGTAACCGACCAATTTCCCGGCCTGACGCCCGGCATGGTTCCCGGCGGCGTGGCTCTACCGGTTGGAGGAAACCTGAGATGAAACGCTGGCAGCCGCGCTCATCGTCCGTCTCATGGCCGACACCATCCGTGTCGCCGCCGGTGCCCCACGTGTCATGGCCGG
>JAQGHW010000729.1 GCA_028291505.1 Rhodopila sp.
CTCCCCCCACCTTGCTAGGATCGTCGAAGCAGGGAGGAAACCATGCTCACCAAGGCCCAGATCGAGGAATACAACGACGTCGGCGCCATCGTCGTGCCGGACGTCCTGACACCGGAGGAAGTCCGCATCCTTAGCGACGTCACCGACGGCTTCGTGCAGCGTGCCCGCGGGCTGACCGCGCACACCGACATCTACGACCTCGAGGACAGCCATTCCGCCGACCACCCCAGGGTCCGCCGCATCAAGGCCGCGCACCTGCACGACCCGGCCTACAGCGCGCTGACGCGCCATCCGAAGATCATCGGCGTGCTGCAATCGCTCTGGGGCCCGCACATCCGTTTCGACACCGCCAAGCTGAACATGAAATGTGCCGGCTTCGGCGCCCCCGTGGAGTGGCACCAGGACTGGGCGTTCTACCCCCACACCAACGACAACCTCGCGGCGGTCGGCGTCATGTTCGACGACATGGCGATCGAGAACGGCCCGCTGATGATCATCCCCGGCAGCCATAAAGGCCCCACCTTCGACCACCACGCGGACGGCGTCTTCTGCGGCGCGATGAACCCCGAAAGCCGGGACGTGGACTACACCAAGGCCATCGCCCTGACCGGCAAAGCCGGCTCCATCACCGTCCATCACGTCCGCGCCGTCCATGGTTCGGCACCGAACGTTTCTGACAGCGACCGCCGCCTGCTGCTGTTCCAGTTCCGCGCCGCCGACGCGTGGCCAATCCTCGGTTTCCCCGGCGGCATCGAGAAGTTCGACGAGCTGATGGTCGCCGGCCAGCCGCAGAACCCCAGGCTCGCTCCCGCACCCATCCGCCTGCCGTTGCCGCCCGCCGCGCTGCAAGGCTCCCTTTACGAGAACCAGAAGGGGATGAAGTCCCGCTTCTTCGACCAGCCTCCTGCGCAGTTGCCCCCCGTTTCGGCCCCCCCCGCGCAGGACACCCAAGCCCGGAAAACGCCCGCGCAATGGGCGGCCGCGCAATGAGACCAGCCGAACCGATCTTCGACGCCACGCCGCATCCGTTCGGCCACGGCCCGGTCGACCCGGTCGTGTATGACGCCTCGATCGCCGCGCTGCGCCAGCGAACGGTGAATTTCGCCGCCAAACGCTACGCCGACATGATGTTTGTCACCGGCCTGGACCGAACCACGGCGGACCGGAACTTCAGGCTGCGGGCCGCGGTGGTGGCCGCCGGCCTGGACGAGCGTGCCGCGGGCGTCACCATCCAGGCCGAGGCAGATGCCGCCTACGCCGCCGGCCGCTTCCTGATCGAGACCGACGCCGCCGACTGCCGCGCCATCGTTCGCTGGGACGAAACCGTCGGCCAGGCGGTCTCCCGCCCCGGTTACGGCAGCATCCTTCTGGGTCCGCACCGCGCGCCCGGGTTCGACGCCGAACCCATTGCCCGGCGGTTCCCTAACGCCGGCAAGGCATGGCCGGTCGGCGACGCGGTTGACGCAGGCCCCGCCTCGGCTGCCTTCGCCGGGGCGTTGGATACCTATTTCGCCAGCTGCCCCGGCACCTATGGCGTGCTGGTCGCCTCCCCCGATCGAGTGTTGACCGAACGGTATTCCGACTTCGGCCGTGCGGATCGCGTCACCCCAAGCTGGTCCATGACCAAGGCGATCACCTGCACCGTCATCGGCCGGCTGATCCACGACCGCTGGCTACATTCCATGCATGACCCGGCACCCGCGCCGCTTTGGACCGATCCCCGAGCGGTACATCGGCTTATTACGTTAGACCATTTGGTGCGCATGCGGTCGGGCCTGGGTTTTCCCGTACGGCACGACGATGGCCGCACCACGATCGGGTTCGAGAACAGCGCCGTCTACCAGGACGCCAGCAACGCGTTCGAGGCCGCTCAACGCTCCCTCGTCGCCACCATCCCCGGCGCGGTCTTCCGCTACGTCAACAGCGGAATGAACGTTCTCGGGGCGATCATCCGCGACCAGATCGAGCGGCGCGGCCTGCCGTACTATCAGACCGCCTACAGCCTGCTGGTGGACCGGCTGGGAATGAGCAGCTACCAGCACTCCGCCGACCTGGGGGGCAACCTCATCGCCTCCGGCGCGGGATACGCCACCGCACGGGACTACGCCAAGCTGGGGGTGCTGTATCTGAACGACGGCATCTGGGATGGCGAACGGCTGCTGCCGGAAGGCTGGGTCGACTACGCCCTGACCGCGACGCATACCGGCACCAGCTATGCCGCCTGCTTCCGCAGCAACAGCGACCGGATCTTTCCCGATCTGCCGCTCGACACCGCGTGGGCGGCCGGCGCTTCCGACCAGCGCGTCTTCATTCTGCGTCGCCACCGCCTGACCGTCGCGGTCTCCAACGAAACCGACCACCCCATCGACATGGCGGCGCTCAACCGCCTGATCGCGACCGCGATCGACTGCTACGCGTGACAGGTCGCCGCCGCGATTGACCGTTACCTATAAGAAAAGGGAAACCACAATGACCGTCCGCAACGTCGCCCGCGAGAAGCTGGAACAGGGGCAGCTGTCCCTCGGTGTCGGCATCCGCACCACCCGCAGCGTTGAAATCGGCAAGATGATGGCCACCGCCGGCTTCGACTGGCTGTTCCTGGACATGGAGCACGGCACGATGTCGCTGGACGCCTGCGCCCAGATCGCGGCCGCCGCGCTCGACGCCGGCATAGCTCCGATCGCCCGCGTCCCCAATGGCCAATACTCGATCGCCACGCGCGCGTTGGACAACGGCGCGATGGGCATCGTCATGCCGCACGTCGACACCGCCGCCGAGGCCCGCGAAGTCGTCGAAAAGCTCAAATATCCACCGATCGGCCATCGCTCGGTCGGCGGCTGGGGGCCGCATCACCAACTGGCCAAACTCAGCACCGGCGAGGCGGTGAAGGCACTGAACGCCGCCAACCTGACCGTGGTGATGCTGGAAACGCCGACCGCGATTGCCAATGCCGCCGAGATCGCCGCGGTCCCCGGCGTCGACGTGCTGTTGATCGGGTCGAATGATTTGTGCGCCGAAATGGGCATCCCGGGTGACTTCGGCAACGATCGCCTGGCGGACGCGTATGGCAAGATGATCGCCGCCTGCAAGAGCGCCGGGAAATTCCCGGGCATGGCCGGCATCTACAACGAGGCGATCATGCCGCGCTACATCGGGATGGGCGCGCGGTTTATCCTGTCCGGCCAGGACGCATCGTTCATGATGGCGGGGGCGCAGTCGCGGACGGGGTTCCTGCGGAAGACGTTGGGCTAAGCCGCGGCGCGAAGGCCATGGGCTTTGCCCCTGGACCCCATCAAAGGCACAGCCTTTGAAATCACTCATTGGGGTTTTTTATCCCCAAATCCCAAATAATCGGGTCCAGGGCCGCGCCATGGCCTTGCTTCCGATCAAGCCGCCCGGACAGTGCCCAGGAAGCTGCCGACCTCCCGCCGCAGCACCCCGGCCTGCAGCCCCAACAGATCGGCCGCGCTCAGCACCGCCTGCGCCGCCGCGCCGTTCTCGCCAACACCCTCCGACACCAGCCGCAGGTCGGTGGCAACCTGCTGGGTCCGGCCGGCCGCCTGCTGGATGTTGCTCGAAACCTCCCGGATCGCCTCGCCCTGCTGATCCACCGTCGAGGAGATCGCGGCCGCGATTTCCTCCACCCCCCGCACCGTCTGCGAGATCCCCTTGATCGCCGCCAGCGCGGCATTCGACTCCGCCTGGATCGAGGTAATCTGCGCCCGAATGTCCTCAGTCGCCTTGGCGGTCTGATTGGCCAGGCTTTTCACCTCCCCCGCCACCACCGCAAATCCCTTGCCGGCGTCGCCCGCCCGAGCCGCCTCGATCGTCGCGTTCAGCGCCAGCAGGTTGGTCTGTGCGGCGATGTCCTGGATCAGCTTGACCACGTCGCCGACCTTCTGCGCCGCCGCGGCCAGGGCCGCCACCGTGTCGTTGGTGCGCTGGCCTTCCTCCGCCGCCTCACGTGAGATCGTCGCCGCACGCGCCACCTGGCGGCTGATCTCCGACCCGGTCGCCGCCATCTCCTCGATCGCCGCGGCAATCCCCTGCACGTTCATCGTCGCCTGATCCGCCTCGACCAGCGCCGAACTGGCCTGTTGTGCCGCGATGCCAGCGGTGCTGCTGACCTTGCGTGCCGCGGCGCTCATGTCTTCCCCCGCGGTCGCCACCGCATCGACCACGCCGCGCACCTGGGCGTCGAACGTGTCGGCCAGGCAGAGCAGCGCGCCGCGCTTCTCCTCGATCCCGCGCTGGCGCTCGGCCTGCTGGTCCTGCTGCAGCGTGGCCATGCGGCCGGCATTGTCCTTGAATACTCCCACAGCCACCGCCATCGCGCCTAGTTCGTCGCGCCGGCCGATGCCGGGAATGGCGACCGTCAGATCGCCTTGGGCCAGCCGCGTCATGCTGTCGCGCAGACCGCCGAGCAGCTTTCCGATGTCGCGGTTGATCAGCCAGCCGACCGTCAGGGTCAGCAGCAGGATCAGCCCCCCGGCCATGCTCAGCCGTGTCAGCGAGGTCATGAACATGGCGTTCAGGTCATCGACGTAGGCACCGCTCAGGAAGACGGCCTGCCACGGGTCGAACCGAGCGACATAGGCGATCTTGGGCTGCAATTGCGTCTCGCCGGGCCGGGGAAAGGTATAAGCGATGACGCCTTCAACGCCGTTGCCGAGTGCCTCCTTGTAAAGTTCGCTGAGGGGCCGGCCGGCGGCATTCGTGGCGACGGATTTCTTGCCCTCCAGCGCCTGGTTTACGCCG
>JAQGHW010000775.1 GCA_028291505.1 Rhodopila sp.
GCGAGAAAACGTCTTGGCACGCGGCGAGTGGTGGTCGTCGGTGCAATACTCGATCCTTTCCACGGACTAGAGTTCGACCGCATGATCCACACGCTTTGAACGTTCCCCTGGCGTTTCGTCAGTTTGAGTGACGCCAACGAAACGCCGGCCGCTCAGCGTGATCATGCTCCAGGGGAGGCGCCCGAAACCGCGAGTTGCCACTGAGGCCACGCAACGATGTGCCGCCTCGGGAAACCCGGAATTCGCGGCTCGATTCGGGTCATTCGGAGACGACCAGTGCCACCACAATCGCGATCACACCGCGAAACCATTTCGCCCGCCCCCCGGGAGTACGCCTAACGCGTTGCACCTCGCTTACGCGGCGCCTTCGGCTTGCCGCGGGCCGCGACGAGCGCTGCCTCGATGGCCTGGCGTGCCCAGGCTTGAAATGTCTCCGCATCGTCGAGCAGCTCGGGCGGGCAGCGCCAGTACGAGCCGATCGTGTGCGTTCCGTGCTTCGTATCGTAGGTGAACGGAGCCTCTCCGGCTGCCTCGTACATCGCCCGGTTGGCGTCGCCGACCTTGAGAAACAGCTCATCGTGGGCGATCAGGCCGAACATCATTCCGCTGTGGAACAGTCCGACGCCGCCGAACATCCGCCGCGCCGAGACGGGGCCGAGCGGGAAGAGCAGTTCCAGAAGATGAGTGGTAAGTTTGTCGGGGGCGCGCACGACACTTACGCTACATCGGATCGGCGGCGGCGGCTATTCTGTGTAGAGGCCAGGCTTGGCCCGGCTGTCCACGTATTGCGATGCAGACCCGCCTGAGTCGCGGGTTCCCAGGCCGAGCGCGGTCAGGACACAAGCGGATGGAAGCTGAAAGGATCACGACGATGTCCCTGCCCTACCCGCACGTTGCGGCCTTCGACCCCGGCCTGATCCGCCGTCTTCGCGGCCGGAGCGCCCTGCTCACCCCTGTCCAGATGACGCAGGCCGATCAGGCTGCCGTTCGGCGTGGACAATCCGGCGCTGCCCTGATGGAGGCTGCCGGCCGAGCCGTCGCCCGAACGATCCAGCGTCAGTTCGGGCGCAGCCACGTGCTGGTCCTGGCCGGCCCGGGAAACAACGGGGGCGACGGCTATATCGTTGCGCGGCTGCTGGCACAGGAGGGCTGGCCAGTGCGCCTTGCCGCCTTGGCGCCGCCTCGTGCGGGGTCTGATGCCGCCGGTGCGGCACGCTTATGGTGCGGCCTCAACGTTCCATTCACACCGGACGAGGCGCGGCGTGCGGATCTTGTGATCGATGCGGTTTTTGGCGCCGGGTTGACCCGCCCGCTGGACGGCCTTGTTGCCGACACCTTGAAGGCTGCTCGGCGGATCATTGCTATCGATGTGCCCTCCGGCCTTGATGGCGCCACCGGCCTTCCGCTCGGATACGCCCCCGCCGCCGAACTCACCGTAACGTTCTTCCGTTTGAAGCCGGGCCATCTGTTGTTGCCTGGTCGCGACAAGTGCGGCCGCATCGAGCTGGCTGACATCGGCATCCCTGACACCGTCCTTGATGCGATGGCGCCCGCCACCTTCGCCAACCTGCCGACTTTGTGGCGGCTGCCCTCGCTGACGACCGACGCCCATAAATACACGCGCGGGCACGTCACCGTCGTCGGCGGCGCCAGCATGACCGGCGCCGCCCGGCTTGCCGCCGAAGCGGCCAGGCGAGCGGGTGCCGGCATGGTAACGATCGCCGCTCGGGGTGCCGCGGAGATCTACCGGTCCGGCGAACCTGGCCTGCTTGTCAGCGAAACGGATATCGCCACTCTGGTGCAGGATGACCGGAGGAAAGTCTGGGTGTGCGGCCCCGGTCTTGGTCCGGACGAGTCCCGTGTCGTTTTCCCGGCACTGATCGCGGCGAACCGGGTGGTGGTTGGCGATGCGGATGTGTTTTCGGCATTCAGCAACGAGCCTGACGCGCTGCAGGGTGCGGCGGTTCTGACGCCCCATGCGGGCGAGTTCGCGCGGGTGTTCGGCGCTCCGGTCAATGACCGCCTGTCCGCCGCGCGGGAAGCCGCGGCACGAACCGGGGCGGTCGTGCTGCTGAAAGGGGCCGATACGATCATCGCCGCACCGGATGGCAAGGCGGCGATCAATCTGTCCGCCCCGCCCTGGCTGGCAACGGCGGGTGCCGGCGACGTGCTGGCCGGCATCATCGCCGGACTTCTGGCGCAAGGCATGCAGCCTTGGGAAGCCGCCGCCGCGGGCGCTTACCTGCACGGGCGTGCGGCGATCCTCGCCGGACCGGGGCTCGTGGTGGAAGATCTACTGCCGGCGCTGGTTCGTGTTATTGTCGCTGAAACATGACACGCTATTTTTCTACCATATGAGCTACGATGCGTCCGTCGTCGTCGAAATGAGGCCCGCATGAGCGAAGCTGTTTCCACCGGTCTGCTGGATCGTGCCATCCGGCGCATCACCGAGGCTTGGCGCGACATGGCCTCCAGCGTCTCGGGCGAGCCGGACGAAACGCTCGAAGCACAGATGCAGGCCTGCCTGGCCGGGCGTGGCGGTGAGGTCAGCGCCCGCAACAGGGCGGCCAAACTGGCGCAGACCTATTTGTTGCAGGATGAAGCCGGGCGTGCGGCGTTCCTGCGCACGCTGGCCGGGTTCGATTCAGATCCCGATGCCGTCGCCGCTGCCTATACCAAGGTGCAGGCGGCAAAGGACATTGCGGAACGAGCCACCGCCAAGGCCGCGCTGCGCCAGGCGCTGGAGCCGCCTCGGCTGAAATTGCTGACCCAGTTTACGTCGATACCGGATGGCCGGAAGTTCCTGGTCGATCTGCGGGGCTCGCTGCTGAAGGTGCGCGGAACGGATAAACTGCTGACCGCGCTGGACGCCGATCTGCGCGGGCTGCTGGCGGCGTGGTTCGACATCGGCTTCCTGGAACTGCAACGGATCGACTGGAACAGTTCGGCCGCGCTGCTGGAAAAGCTGGTGTCGTATGAGGCGGTGCACGCCATCCGGTCCTGGCGCGACCTGAAGAACCGGCTGGATTCCGATCGCCGCTGCTATGCCTTCTTTCATCCCCGCATGCCGGGCGAGCCACTGATCTTCGTGGAGGTCGCGCTGGTTAAGGGCCTCTCCGGCAGCGTGCAGAATCTGTTGGACGAGAAGGCACCGCTGCAGGACCCGTCCCAGGCGGATACCGCGATCTTCTACTCGATCAGCAACTGCCAGTCCGGGTTGGCGGGGATCAGCTTCGGTAATTTCCTCATCAAGCGCGTGGTCGAGGAACTGTCGGCGGAGTTCCGCAACCTGAAGACTTTCGCGACATTGTCCCCCATTCCGGGCTTCCGCCGGTGGCTGGACCCGCTGTTGGCGAAGGACGAGCCGAAGCTGCTGAGCGAGGATGAATCGGCCAACCTGACCGCCGCCTTCCCGGCCGAGACCGGGTGTGCGGCGCTGGCCGGGATTATCGGCAAGCGGCATTGGTGGCGCGACATGGGGTTCCGGAAAACCGCCGAACCGGTGCTGGTCCGGCTGGGCGCGCGGTTCCTGCTGGTTGAAAGCAACGCCAAACGGGCGAAGGACCCGGTGGCGCATTTCCACCTGTCGAACGGCGCTCGGGTGGAACGGCTGAACATGGCTGGCGATACGTCCGACAAGGGCGCCAAGGAAAGCGCCACCCTGATGGTCAACTACCTCTACGATCCGGCAAAGATCGAGGATTGGCACGAGGACTACGCCGGCGAGGGAAAGCGGAACGCCTCGACGGCGGTGCGGAAGCTGGCACGGGGGTGGAGTTAGCCCGATCGCCTGGCCGCCTGACCAGCCTAACCCGCACCGGCGTTTAAGCACGGGCTGCGACGCGCGAACGGGCGCAGGCTTGGCAACAACCGGC
>JAQGHW010000790.1 GCA_028291505.1 Rhodopila sp.
CGGTCCTGAATTCTTCGAGCCATTGCCGGACGATGAACTCGGCGCGTGGGACAAGTAGGCACTGGACCTGCTGCTGGACACGCACACCCTCCTGCGATGGCTCGCGGGGAAATGGCTCTGTCGACACCGGCGCGTGCTGCAATCGAGAACACAGACAACAACGTCTTCGTCAGCGCCGCATCGGCATGGGAGATCGCGACGAAATTCCGCCTTGGCAAGCTGCCGGGCGCCGCGGCAGCCGCTGCCGACCTTGCGCATGTTGTCGCTGGCCAGGGCTTTCTTCACCTGCCGATATGCTTTGCGCGCGGGCAGGCGGCCGGAACGCTCGACGGCCCTCACAGGGATCCGTTCGACCGGATGCTGATGGCGCAGGCCATGCTCGACAACATGGTCCTGGTGTCGAACGAGCAGCGGTTTGACGCCTATGGTGTCCGCCGGCTTTGGTAGGACCCGACGGCGCTGTCAGCCCGCGCTCAACGCCTCTCGTGCCGCGACGGAACTGCGGTATTTGACCACCTTGGCGTCGCCGCGCAGCACATCCCATACCGTCTTGTCGCCCTCGCGGCGAAAGCGGATATCCAGGTGCCGGCGGCCGAGGCGCAGATCCATCAGAGTAACGTCCGGCAACCACTCCGGCAGGTCCGGATCGACATAGAGCTTGTCGGCGGGTGCGTCCGGTTGGATGCCCAGCATCGCCTGCAACAGCGCAAAGCACGATCCGGCCGCCCAGGCCTGGGGCACATTGGCGCCGAGGTATTGCACCGGGAAACTGGCTTCGGTGCGTTCCACCCCCGCATAAAGCTCCGGCAGCTGGTTCAACAGGAAATGGCTGGCGGCCTCGCTGATGTCGCGGGCGATGTGGCCGGCCTCCTTGCTGAATCCGTAGCGTTTGAAACCAAGTGCGATCAGGCTGTTGTCGTGCGGCCAAACCGATCCGTTCTGATACGAGTACGGGTTGAACGCCGGATGCAGGCTGGACAGCGTGCGGATGCCCCAGCCGCAGTTCATGTCCGGCCGCATCAAACGGGCCACCACCCGAGCGGCCCGATCGGCCGGGACGATGCCAGACCACAACAAATGTCCGGGGTTGGATGCGACTGTCAGAACCTTTCGCTTTTCGCCGTCCAGCATGTAGGCGTAGTAGCCGCTCTCCTCATCCCAGAAAGTTTCATTGAATTTCCGAAACAGCGTAGCCGCCTTCATGCGCAACGTCTTTGCCCGGTCTGGCTTACCGAGGGCATCGAAGACCTCGGCCATGCGCACCCAGGCGTCGTAGACGTAGCCTTGCAATTCGCACAATGCCTTCGGGCCGCGCACCGGCGATCCATCCGCGTAGATCATCGAATCGCCGGCGTCTTTCCATGCCATGTTCTCATACCCGACCGGCGAGCGGGTCTGATACTCCTGCAACATGTCGCCATCTCGATCGCCGTAGTTGTCGATCCAGTCGAGCGCGGCCTCGGCGTTCGGAAGATAGGTTTCCAGCAACGCGTGATCGCCCGTCGCGCGCCAGGCGGCATGCAACGTGATCAGGTACAGCGGAGTTGCGTCGGCGGTGCCATAGTACGGGGTATGCGGGATCAGCTTGAAGTGCGCCAGTTCCCCGTAACGCAGTTCGTGCATGATCTTGCCGGGTTCGGCGTCGCGGAAATCATCGCGCTCCGTCGCCTGCCAGCGGCCCAGCACTTCCAGCGAGCCGCGTGCGAACTCGGGATAGACCAAGATGTTCTGCAGCGAAACGATCAGGCTGTCGCGGCCGAATGGGGCCATGAACCAGGGCAGCCCGGCGGCGGGCAGAAACTCCATGTGGCCGGTGCCGACCATCGGCAGGCGCAGCGCCGCCATGTCATCGATGGCCTGATGGTAGAACCGATAGAACTCTTCATTACTGGTACGCAATTTCAAGACCGTCTCACGCCAGTCCCGATGCACCTGGGCCTGTACCGACGAATCGGCATCGATCGCGCACTCATTCGGCGCGTGATACCGTTGGTCCCCGTCGGCGAATTCATACATCAGGCAGCAGTGCCAGGAACCGCGTGGCGGCAGCTTCACCTCGAAACTCAGACGACCGTTGGCGAACACGGCCCGCGAGTCGCTCAAGCCGACCGAAACCGCGACAGAGCGGGAGAAGTCGGCGTTCCGGTAGGTCGTGCGCAAGGTTTGCCGCGCCTCCGACCAGTCGGAGTTGACGTGGCCGCGGCGAATGTCGCGCTTGGCCTTGACGTCGAACACGTCGGCGAAATCCGAGCGCATGGAGATTTCGAGGTTGAAGCGGACCGGCTTCTGGCCGTGGTTGGTGATATCCAGATCTTCGTGCAGGCCCTGACCCAGAACGCGCGACAGTTCGAAGGCCAGCGTCTGCTGGGGGATCGGGCCGTCTTCGGTCAGGAAAGCCTGGTTGGTCAGGAAGACCCGAGCGGCGTCGAAGTTCAGGGCGCCACCGTTCAGCAGGTCCCACGGCGTCCCGTTGGCGTAGACCGACCACGCGCTGATCACCCTGGTATCGAAGAAATACAGGCCCTTGTCGCTGGGCCATTTGATTTGCCCATCCGATTCGGTCACCAGGACCGTCATGGCCTGGTGAATGGCGATCTGCGGCGGGCCGACCTGGACCTTGAACGGCATTGACGAGAATCTCCGTGTTGTGAAGCGCGCCAGCTTCTCTATAGCTTCGGACCATCGGCTGTAGCACGTGACAGGATGGTAGGGTTGGGCGCGCAAGACCTGAAGTGGACCTTGGACCACATCAGACAACATATCGAGCAGGGTTTGCCTCTGGTGCCACTGTTCAACATCGACGTGATCGAAGCAAGCCCGGAGCGTGGTGCCGTTCGGCTGCGAGAAGGCGAATATGTGACCCGGCCTGGCGGCAGCGTCGCCGGCCCGGTGCAGTTCGCATTAGCCGACGTGGCCACGTATGCTTTGATCCTCGCCGCCCGTCGGGACCAGGCCGCGGTGACGGTCGACCTGACGATCAATTTCCTCCGGCCTGCGATGACCCTGCCGCTGGTCGCGGTCGCGACGACGTTGCGGGCGGGACGACGCCTGTTCACCGCCGAGGTCCGCATCACCGAAGAAGCGACCGGCCGGCTGGTGTCGCACGCGACGACGACCTACGCGCTGTCGCAGGTGGCCTGACCAGCGTTTCGCGGCGCGTCGATACGCCGGTCACCACGGCTAGTATCGCCCATCAGAGAAGGGCGATACGTCGTGATATGCTTGAAGTAGCCGATTCACGCGGCGAATCGCGGACGCTTCGCGTCTCACGCTTCTCTGCGATCGGGTACTAGGTGGCACGTGGATTGCACAACCCCGGACGCATCCCGTGCAGTCCGTCCGGAGTACCACCGAAACGATGACGGTCACCGCGACTGTTTTTTCGCCCGCGTCCAGCGCCGTTCGGGCTACGCAGGGTCCGCCTTTGCTGTCTCGGGGCCAACTCGCCGGCATTCTGTTGCTGCTGCCCGCGGCTGGATTCCTGTTGGCGTTTTTCCTCGTCCCGGCCCTGACTTTGTTCGCCTACAGCGTGCTGACCCAACGGGCCGACGGCGTGGTGACGTTGCCGCTGACCGTGTCGCATTTCCAGCATTTCTTCGGAACCAGCCTCTACACGCACGTGCTGTTTTCCACGCTGCGGATGGCGGCGGTCACGGCGGCGATCGCGGCGCTGCTGGGCTATCCGGTCGCGCTCGTCATGGTGCGCAGCAATGCGATGGTGATGCGGATCATGACGATCGTGGTGATTGCGCCGCTGATCGTCAGCGTCGTGGTGCGGACCTATGGCTGGGAACTGCTTCTCGCCAATACACGCACCGGCGTGGTGAACTGGGTTCTGCTGTCGCTCGGCATTATCCACCAGCCGATCCGTATCCTGTATACGGAAACCGCGGTCATCATCGGTTCTCTGCACGTTTTCTTCCCGATGATGGTGCTGCCGCTCGCCTCGGCGCTGTCGAAGATCAATCCGCAGTTGGAGGATGCCGCTCGGACCCTGGGCGCGCCGTCCTGGCGGGTGTTCTGGCGGGTTAGCCTGCCGCTCAGCCTGCCGGGGCTGGCCGTCGGCTTCACCCTGGTGTTCTCGTTGACCGCGAGTTCGTACGTTACGCCTGCCATACTCGGGGGCACTGGTGCTCAAATGCTGGGCAACCTCATCGAGCAGCAGATCGCCGCGGTGTATGACTGGCCGTTCGGCGCCACGGTTGCCCTGGTGCTGGTAGCGACGGTGATCGGCATCAACCTGGCATCGACGTGGTTCTTCGAGCGGCGGAATCGCTTGTGAACGGACGGTCGATCGCCACCTCCGCGATGCTTTACACGGTCACCGCCGCGACTTTGGTGTTCATCGCCGCACCGCTGCTGGTGACGATGTCGCTGTCGGTGTCCGATACCCAGTTCGTCAGCTTTCCGCCACGGGGTTTCACGCTGGCCTGGTACGGGAAGGTGCTGCGCGACCCGGACTTCCAGTCGGCACTGTCCTTCAGCCTCTGGCTTGCCAGTTTCGCCACCTTCGGGGCCTTGGTGCTTGGGCTGCCGGCGGCCTTCGCACTGGTGCGCTTTCCGGTGCCCGGCGGTGCGGCGATACGGTCGTTACTGCTGTCGCCGCTGATCTTTCCTGTCCTGGTGACCGGGCTTGGGCTGTTGCAGCTGTTCTCGATGCTCGGTTGGGGTTCGGTGCCGGTGAACCTGCTGATCGCACATATCCTGGTCACCTCGCCGTATGTGGTGCGCACCGTTTCGGCGAGCCTGATGCTGGCGGACATTACGCTGGAAGAAGCCGCCCGCACCCTGGGCGCCAGCCGGTGGCGCACGTTCCGGCGCGTGACGTTGCCGCAGATCGCCCCTGGAGTCGCGGCCGGCGGGCTGTTCGCGTTCATGGTGTCGTTCGACAATTACCCGGTGTCGATGTGGCTCGCGGATGCGCAGAACGATCCGATGCCGATGTTCATCTACCGTAAGGCGACCGGGGTTTTCGACCCGTCCGTTGCGACCGTCTCGACGCTGTTGATCGGGTTGGCGATCGTCGTCGTGCTGATACTGGACCGGCTGGTCGGTCTGCGCCGTGCCATGGGAATGTAAGGAGAATGCAATGAGTATCCGCATCGGCCGCCGTGGATTTACCAAGGCTGCGACGGCAGCGTTGGCGACGCCAACGATCCTGACCTCCCGAGCGTGGGCGGATGGCAAGTCGATCCAGGTGGGGATCTATACGGCGCAGCAGGGCGAGTATGTGCGCAAGCAGATCATTCCGCAGTTTCAGACCGATTATAATTGCCGCGTTTTCACCACCGAGGGCGTGACGCTGTCGCAGATTGCGGCACTACGGGCCACCAGGAGCAACCCGAAATACAGCGCGATGTTCATGGACGATATCGGCATCGACCTGGCGAAGAAGGAGGGGCTGCTGGATCCTCTGCCGGTCGATAAGATCCCGAACCTGGAACGGGTCTACAAGCGCTTCCTGTTCAGCGAGGGCTACGGTGCGGCATTTGCGATTTCCACTGGCGGGCTCTACATCAATCCGCAAAACGACCCGAAGATCACCAGCTACGGCGATCTTTGGCAGGAGCGTTTCCGCAAGCGCGTCCTGATGATCACTCCGAAGTTCACCCAAAGCATCTACATGCTGGTCGCGACCACCAGCATGGTCACCGGCAAGCCGCTGAAGGAGGCGCAATACCTGACCGATGCCGGCTGGGACAAGATTGCGGACCTGAAGCCTAACATCCTGACGATCTATGAGGCTCCCGCGACCGTCATGATGGTGGCGCAAGGCCAGGCCGACGTTGGCGGCATCGAATACTCGAAGAACATCTATCCTTACACTGTGGCCGGCGCGCCGATCGACATGGTGTTCCCGAAGGAGGGCACGTTTGCCGGGATCAACTGCCTGAGTTTCGTCAAGGGTGCACCGGAACCTGAACTTGGGGCCGCCTTCATCAATCGGATGCTGGAACCATCGGTGCAGCAGGGGTTGGCCGAGGCGACGCTGACCGCGCCGTCGATCAGCGGGCTGAACCTCAAGCCCGACGCCGCGAAATACGCTGCCTATCCAGAGTCCAAGATGGACGACATGGGACTGTTCGCCTGCGACTGGGCCTACGTGAACCCCCGCCGCCCGGCCTGGTTGGAAAAATACAATCAGATCTTCGGAAGCTGAGCGGATTGCACACTCAACCTGCTGCTGTCCGCCTGGCGGATCTGACCAAGCACTACGGCAAGGCTGTCGCGGTCGACCGGCTGTCTTTGAATATAGAACCCGGGGAACTCGTTGCGCTGCTGGGCCCCAGCGGCTGCGGCAAGACCACCAGCCTGCGTATGATCGCGGTGTTGGTGCAGCCCAGTGGTGGTGAGATCTTTGTCAACGGTGCCTCGATCACCCGGGTCCCAGTGCATAAACGGAACATTGGGATGCTGTTCCAAAGTTACGCCTTGTTCCCGCATCTGACGGTGGCGGAGAACGTCATCTTCGGCCTGGAAATGCGCGGGATAAAGCGCCGGGCGGCCGGTCTGCGGGTGCAGGAGGCGCTGGATCTGGTGCAACTCGGCGGACACCAGCACAAGCTGCCATCGCAACTTTCCGGCGGGCAGCAGCAGCGTGTCGCGTTGGCTCGGGCGTTGGTGATCGAGCCCGCGATGCTGCTGCTCGACGAACCGCTGGGGGCGCTGGACAAGAGCCTGCGGGAAAGCATGCAGGTCGAGCTTCGGCTGCTGCAGCGCCGGTTGGGGATCACCACGGTGATGGTGACGCACGACCAGGATGAGGCGCTGACTCTGGCCGATCGCATCGTGGTGATGCGCGATGGACGGTTGGAACAGGTTGGGTCGCCGGCTGAGGTGTATCAGTATCCCGCGACGCGGTTTGTGGCCGGGTTCCTGGGGGTATCCAATTTCTTCCAAGGAACGGTCGATGGCCGGACGGGGGAGGCGGTGCTGGTGCGGTGCTCCAACGATTTGCAGCTGACGGTGCCGGCGGCGAGCGTGCCGTCGGGTTCGGCCACGATCGCGCTGCGGCCGGAGGCGGTGCGGGTTGGGCCGGTGGGGCGCGTTCCGCCTGGGCCCAACATGGTGGTGGCGACCTTGGAGCAGGCGGTTTATCGCGGCTTCATGGTGCACTATTACCTGCGCCTGCCGGGTGGCGAGCCCCTGATTGCGTTCCAGCAGAACAGCGGCAATGGGGTCGTTGTCGGGATGGATCCGGGCCAGCCCGTTCTGGCTGAGTGGGACGAGGGCAGCAATCGGTTGGTGCGTGACGAGTAGCAGGGCGAGCGGTTGGCGGTGACGTAGCCGGCTGGGGTGCTGCTGGCTCTGGCAAAATCCGCGATCTGGATGCAGTCTGGCGGCATAGAACGAGGAACCGCCGCCATGACCGATCTGCCAAGCCACGTCGAGATCCATGAGGAAGGCCCGCGCGAGGGCTTTCAAATCGAGCCCGGCCCGATTCCAACCGCCGATAAGATACGACTGATCGAGGCGCTCGCGGAGACCGGCCTGCATCACATTCAGGCATGTTCGTTCGTCAACACGCGGCTGGTGCCGGGATGGGCCGACGCGGAAGCGGTGGTGGAGGGTTTCACTGCCAAGCCGAACGTGCATTACACGGGGCTTTTCTTCAACGGGAATGGCCTCGATCGGGCGTTGGCGTTCAAGGACAAGCTGACGATCGACGGGTCGATCTCGCTGACCGCCTCGGAGGGTTTCACGCGCAAGAACCTGAACCGCAGCCCGTCCGAAAACATCGAGGCGATGAAGAAGCACAGTGCGGTGCAGCAGTCCAAGGGCGTTCCGGTCAGCCGGATCGGCGTCATGGCGGCGTTCGGCTGTAATTATCAGGGCGACATTTCTCCTGCCCAGGTGATCAGCACTCTGGAGGACGGCTTGGCGATCGCCGAGGAGACGGGCGCCGAGATCACCTTGTTCTCGTTGGCCGACACGATGGGTTGGGCCACGCCGGCGCGGATCGAACGCGTTATTGCCGAGGTGCGCAGTCGTTGGCCGGACATGACCCTGGCGCTGCATCTGCACGACACGCGCGGGCTTGCGGTGGCGAATGCCCATGCGGCGCTGAAACTGGGCGTGACGCGTTATGACTCCACGGTGGGCGGTCTGGGCGGTTGTCCGTTTGCCGGCCAGCCCAAGGCCGCGGGCAATATCTGCACAGAGGAACTGGTGATGCTGTGCGAGGAGATGGGGGTTGAGACTGGCGTCGATCTCGATGCGTTGATCGAGGTTGGGCGTCTCGCCGAGGAGATCGTTGGGCATCAATTACCGAGCGAACTGATCCACGCGGGGAGTTTGGACGCGTTCCGGCGTAAAGCGGCTTAGTCGCACCGCCAGAGAAGGGCGACGTGTCGCGATGCCGCCGCTGATCGAGGTGACAAAGGTCTTTTCCGTTCGCATGGGCTCGTAGAAAAACTGAGAAACGTCTGGCATCTTCAGCCGTTCCGATAAGCTATCGGAACGGCATCTGCTCTTGTCGCAACCCTCGATTTTGCGATTAGGTACCAGACGTATCGCCGGCGAGATTGGAAACCCGCGGATGCGAGCACATTCGTCGAGGCCCAGGCGTCCGGCCGCCTATCACGCACACCTAACGCGATAGGTGGTTCGGACCCGTCCGCCATTCACAAAGGGGTGTACTGCACCCGCTCCCGCTTACTGATCCGCGGCAGCGCCTCTTCCAGGATGAGCGTCTTGAAGTGCGGCATCTCCTGATGCGCCTCGAACGCCGCAGCATCGCGGAACACCTCATAGAACAGAAAGTGCGCCGGATTCGTCACACTCTGGTTGACCATCAGGAACTCCAACCCCGGTTCCTTCCTAGCCTCTGGGACGAAGCGCGCGATGATGTCGACAGCCGCCTCCACCTCGCCTTCGCGAACCGCCCAGGTTACGGTAAACGCCACTCTGTTATCTGTTTGCATGTTGTCCTCCTGTGAACGCCCACGACTCTACTGTGAGCGTCCCCGGTTCGCATGCCGCAATGCTTCGGCCGCGGCCGAAGGAACCCCAACAAGGCGAAGGCGACGGAGCCTTCGCCCCGCCGCCCCGCCCGACGTCATTTCCTCCCCAAACTTCGGCGTTCTTATTTTGCCGTGACGGCCCATTCGTGGTTGTGGACCAGGCCGTCGTCGTGACGCTCGTGCGGCTGCACCGTGTTGTTGCCTTCGTGGAACTGAGCAGCTTCGGTTGAGCCGGCGAACGCCGTGGTGGACGACTTGCCACCGGAAATCGCCATCGCTACCGCGTCGAAGTAACCGACGCCGACTTCGCGCTGGTGGCGGGTCGCGGTGTAGCCCTCCGGTTCCGCGGCGAACTCGGCCTGCTGTAGCTCGCTGTAGGCCGCCATGCCGCGATCCTTGTAGCCGCGGGCCAGGTTGAACATCGACAGGTTCAGGCTGTGGAACCCGGCCAGGGTGACGAACTGGAACCGGTAGCCCATCTTGCCGATCTCGCGCTGGAACGCGGCGATCTTGTCGGCCGGCAGCTTCTTCTTCCAGTTGAAGCTGGGCGAGCAGTTGTATGCCAGCATCTTGCCGGGGAACTGCTTGTGGATCTCGTTGGCGAACCGTTCGGCCTCGCGCAGGTCGGGCTCGCTGGTTTCCCACCACAGCAGGTCGGAGTAGGGGGCGAAGGCCAACCCGCGCGCGATGGCGTAGTCGTTGCCGACGCCGGGCTTGATGCGGAAGAAGCCCTCTGCGGTGCGGTCGTTGCCGATGAACGGGCGGTCGCGCTCGTCCACGTCGGAGGTCAGCAACTGGGCCGACTGCGCGTCAGTGCGGCATAGCAGGACGGTGTTCACGCCCTCTACATCGGCCGCCAGGCGGGCCGCGTTCAGGGTGCGGATGTGCTGGCTGATCGGCACCAGCACCTTGCCGCCGAGGTGGCCGCACTTCTTCTCGGATGCGAGTTGGTCCTCGAAATGGACGCCGGCCGCGCCGCTGGCGATCATCGCGCGCATCAGTTCGTAGGCGTTCAGCGGGCCGCCGAACCCGGCTTCCGCGTCGGCGATGATCGGGGCCATCCAGTAGGTGCCGTCTTTTCCACCCTCGGACTGGGCGATCTGGTCGCAGCGGCGCAGCGCGTTGTTGATGCTGCGCACCACCTTCGGCACCGAGTCCACCGGATACAGCGACTGGTCGGGATACATCTCGCCGCCGGAGTTGGCGTCGCCGGCGACCTGCCAGCCGGACAGGTAGATCGCCTTCAGTCCGGCCTTG
>JAQGHW010000828.1 GCA_028291505.1 Rhodopila sp.
TCGATGCCGATTCGGTCAAGCGGGATGGCTTGCATGGCTGTTCGCTCCCAAGGTTTTCGATCCCGGCCCAAGTTTTTCGGTCTCGGTCCCAAGTTTCTCGGTCTCGGTCAAAGACTAATCCGAGTCCGCGGTGACGGCGACCTTCATTCGCCTCGTCGGCAGGCGGGTCACGGCTGCGTGCCCTCACCCCAACCCGCCCGGGCTTAGCCATGTTCGCGAACAAGCGCCAACACGAAGAAAATCTGCCTGTTTACTTGCTCGCCAAAGACAAGCTCGTACATCGTAACCGTCCCATCAGCGCACCACAGTGCGCCGGGTAACGCCGACGTCCAGCACCGTCCTGCCGAAGTCAGGCTACTCTCATTCTGTCCGAGAGTCGGCGCC
This sequence comes from Rhodopila sp., assembly GCA_028291505.1. GTDB lineage: Bacteria > Pseudomonadota > Alphaproteobacteria > Acetobacterales > Acetobacteraceae > Rhodopila. The sequence continues at coordinate 385 of JAQGHW010000828.1, forward strand.
ACGGCCCTCCAGCTTGTCATTGCCGTCGCTGTCCCGGTCCCTGGCCATCGTTAACCACGGCATCAACGTATCCGCATTGCCCAGCGCGGGACGGCAAGGACATGCGACTAACAGAGCAGAGGGGGCGCAGAGCCCTTAGATAAGAAACCCACCCAACCCAACAAACACCTCGCGGCGCAGCCAAAAATCCTTCTCTGCGCGCTCTGCGCCCCCTCTGCGCGCTCTGCGCCCCCTCTGCGCGCTCTGCGCCGAATCACCCAAGCCAACCCCACCACAGGCCCAACCGGTTAACCCGCCATGAACCACCCCACCCCATAACCCCGAACCCCAGAACCCGGCCCACTCCTGACCGAACGCATCATCCGCCTGGCCATCAAGGTGCATCGAACCCTGGGCCCCGGCCAGGCCGTCTACAACCAGTGCCTGTGCTACGAGCTCCACCAAGACGGCCTGGCCTTCGAAAGAGAAGTCCCCCTGCCGATCATCTACGAGACCATGCGAATAGAAAAAGGTTACACCGCTGTGTGACACAATTCCCAAAAATCCCACGAGTGATAGGAAATCTTACTTGACACAGGCCCCCAACCTGGGCTAGGAACTGTCCACCCATAAGCACCCCGGACGGCATGACCGAAACCACGACCACTCCAGCCGAACCACCCCGGGAAGCTCCGGGCCCAGACATCCCCATTCACCCCGGGGACTTTCTGATGGGCCTCATCGTCGCCCTTCTCGCGCCGATGTTCCTAGGGGTCACTGCCGGCGACATCAACCTCGCCCGCATGGCGGCATTTGAGACCGTGAGCGACTACCGCACCCAAAGCCGCGCCGACCTGGTCGCGATCGCCCAGATCATCGCCTTCGGCCTGGCCGCGTTGGGTTCTCTAAGCCTCTCGATGGCCGACGACATTTCCGTATCCATGGCCCTCCGCCTGCGCGGCAACGCCAACGCCCTGAACCGCTCCGCCGAACAGAACCGCCGCGCCATCGGCGGAGGCCATTCGACGCCGCATCGGCCCGGCAACGAGTCCGAACACGATCAAGACCAGTATGAGGCCGAGGTGCTGGCCAACCTGGCGGCGACCAGGAAACTGATCACGAACGCCCAGACCCATGACGCCCAGACCCATCCGGTAATATCCGCCGCCACGCTTACCACCATCGCGATCCAACCAATCGCCGCCCCAACCCCCATCGCGACCCCACCGATCGCCAAACCCACACCAGCCGCTCCGACCGCACTCGCCTCCACGCCGACCGTCCCCAAGCCGTCGGATAGGGAAATCCAGGCAATGTGGGCAGCCGCCATGGCCGATGTGGCGGACGAATTCACCGCCAGCCTCATCCATCTCCCTCCCGTAGAGCGCAAAATGGCCTCTCGCCGGATCGCCGCGCTGAGCAGTTGCGCTAATGACCTGATGTTGGGCACCGCCGCGACACAGCGCTTCAGGCCCGGGGACCTGGACGCGCTCATCCGCCCCAAAACGCTCTGATCCCCCCCAGGCCATAATCGAACGCCCTCGGAACGACCCTCCGCGTCACGCATCCCCCCTCACATCGTCAGGCGACCACCCGCCATCTGTCGCGTTGCTACAGCGACAACCCATGGAGGTCCGCAATGAAGGTCGGAGTAATCGGGGCTGGCAGCGTCGGCGCGGCCTGCCTTATGGCGTTGGTGCTGCGCGGCAGCGCGCGTGAACTCGTCGTGGTGGATCGCACCCCCGCCCGAGCCAAAGCCGTCGCAACAGACATCCGCTACGGCACCCCGTTAGGTTCACGCGTCGACCTGGTTGAAGGGGAATACGAAGACCTGGCCGGTGCGGGCCTGGTGATGATCACTGCCGGCATCAACGAAAAAACCGGCGGCGCGACCGATCGAGGCGATCCCGAAGGCCGGCTGAAACTGCTCGACAAGAACGCCGACATCTACCGCGACATCGTCCCGCGGATCGTAAAAGCCGCGCCCGACGCGGTACTGCTGGTGGTGACCGACCCGCCCGACCCGCTCGCCGACCTGACCCGAACGCTCGCCGGCCACGACGCCGTGCTGAGCACCGGCACCTGGCTCGACAGCCTGCGCTTCCGCACCCATATCGCCGGCAAGTTGGATGTCAGCCCCGATTCGGTCGAGGCGCAGATCCTGGGCGAGCACGGCACCTCGGAGGTCTTCGTCTGGTCCGGCGTGCGCGTCGCCGGCGTGCCGCTGCCGGAACTGCTGCGTAGCCGCAAGACCAACGAAGCGGAGTTCCGCGACAGCGTGGAGCAGGCAGTCCGCTACGCCAACATCGCGATCATCGAAGGCAACAACGCCAGCCAATATGGCATCGGCATCGTTTCCGCCCGTATCGCCGAGGCCGTCCTGCGCGATGAGGACCTCGCCGTCCCGATCGGCGCCTTCAGCAATGACTACGGCCTCACGCTGTCGCTCCCCGGCGTCATCGGCCGCCGCGGCTTGCGCGCGTTCTTCCCGCCGGCACTCTCGCCTCAGGAGCGCGAACTGCTCGATCGCAGCGTGGCGGCGTTAAAGAGGGCGGGTCAGCGCCTGTCGAAGACGAGTTAATAATCAGCCCGCCCCGCCGCCCGTCAAATCACGCCGAAGTTGATCAGGTTCCGCACCGGGGCGCCGGTCTTCAGCATCGCGAAACCCTCATTGATCTGGTCCAGGGTCACGTGGCCGGAGATCAGGTGATCCAGCTTCAATCGGCCCTGCCGCCACAGCTCCAGCAGCCGAGGCATGTCCACGCGGAACCGGTTGCCGCCCATGCTGGTGCCCTGGATCTTCCGGTCGCGCAGGAAATCCGCGCCATGCAGCTCGATCTTGGTGCCGAACG
>JAQGHW010000840.1 GCA_028291505.1 Rhodopila sp.
CGCGCGCAATCGCCAGCGCCTTGTCGAAAGTCGCGATGGCGTGCGGGTACTCCGACCGAGTGTAGACGTAACCCTTGGACGCTCCGACCGCGAACCCGGCGATGACCATGCCTTCGATCAGGCCGAACGGGTCGCCCTCCAGCAACATGCGGTCGGCGTAGGTCCCGGAATCCCCCTCGTCCGCATTGCAGACAACAAACTTGCGGCCCCCGTCCTCAGCGCCACCGTCCTCAACATCGCCGGGCGCATCCGCAACGGTCTTCCATTTGATCCCGGTGGGGAACCCCGCGCCGCCGCGACCCCGAAGCCCAGACGCCGTTACAGCCTCCACCGTTGCGACGGGCCCAATCGCTCGGGCTTTCTCCAGCCCGGCCATGCCGCCATGCGCGCGGTAATCCTCCAGCGAAAGCGGATCGACGATGCCGCAGCGACAGAACGTCAGCCTCGTCTGCCGCGCCAGGAAAGGAATCGCTTCGGGAATGCCAAGCCGCAGGCGTTGCGCGCGCCCGTCCAGCAGCCCGTCCGCCAGAAGCCCCGGAACATCACTCGCCTCAACCGGCCCGTAGGCGATCCGGCCTTCCGGTGTCTCGACCTCGATCATCGGTTCCAGCCAGAACAACCCCCGCGAGCCGGTCCGCACCACCTCCGCGTGGCCGCCCAGCGCCGCCGCCACCTCATCCGCGCCCACCGCCAGCGCCGCCGCATCCCCCGGGACGAAAACGCGCGTCACGATAACGTCTCCCGAATCCGGTCGAACCGCGCCGCACTCAGCCGACCAATGGGCTGGCCGTCCAGCAACGCGGAGGGGCCACTGGCGCATAACCCGAGGCAGAAGACCGGCTCCAGCGTCACGGCTCCGTCCGCCGTCGTACCATGCCAATCCACCGCCAGCACGTCGCGCACATGGGCTCCGAAGGCATCGGCACCGACCGCCTGGCACGCCTCGGCCCGGCACACATGCAGCATGTGGCGCCCGGGAGCCTCTCGCCGGAATTCGTGATAGAAGGTCACAATGCCATGCACCTCGGCTCGGCTGATGTTCAGCGCCGAAGCGACCAGGGGTTCGGCCTCCAGCGGAACACAGCCGAATGCGGCCTGCAAAGCATGCAAAATCGGCAGGGATCCGCCCTCTGTGCTCGCGAAACCCGAGATGATGTCGCGTGCCCGACCCTCATTCCACGGCTCAAAACGTGCCACTCGGTCCTCCCGAACTGGATGTAATCTGTAATTATGCGAATTTTAGAGGCGCTCGGGCGGGCAAATGCAAGAAAGCGGATCCATGCGACGATAGAAAAAATCTATCGATAGGCCCGCGCGCCGTTCTCCATGATCATCAGCGCGCTCCGCAGCCGCATGATCCCGCCCCGCGTCTGCCCGTGCGTGCACATGCGGTGGCCCTCCGTGGTCAGGTCGGTCACCTCCCGCGGCACCGGAGCACTTGACACGCGCACCAGGTCGCTGACCCGATCCAACAGACGAAGGCAATATTCCGGCGTGTCGCTGGTCACTTCCATCGGGTTCGCCTGGACGATTCGATCCTGCACCGCAACGGATCGCGGCGAAGCCGAGGACAATGCGCTAAGCGTGATCAGCAGACCGGTGGTCGTGAATGGGAGAGCAGGCGGCATGGTTTCGTCCATGCCACATTCAGCCTCTCCTTGTCCTGTGTTACACGTGACATTGCAGTAGGACGCGGGGACTTTCCGAACGTTTAACCCCGAGGATGGGTCTTGCGCCACACCCCCAGCAAAGCGGTGTCGTCGATCGCGGTATAACGTTGCGTCGTGGACAGGCTGGCATGGCCCAGCAGATCCTGGATCGAGCGAAGATCGCTGCCGCTGCCAAGCAAATGCGTCGCGAAGGAGTGCCGCAGCGCGTGCGGAGTCGCGTGTTCCGGCAGTCCGGCCAGGCGACGATACGTCCGCAGAACCTTCTGTGCCACCGCCGGGTCCAGCCGCTTGCCCCGGGCACCCAGGAATAGCGGGCTGTCCGGCTGGCCACCCGGATGCAGCGCCAGCCAGGCCTCGATCGCCGAACGCACCGCCGGCAGCACCGGCACGACGCGGGTTTTCGAGCCTTTACCGGTGACCGTCACCGACAGGGTGGTCCGCATCGCGGTGGCATCGCGGACGTTCAGGCTGAGTGCCTCGGCAATCCGCAACCCGCTGCCATAAAGCAGCGAGAAGAACGCAACGTCCCGGGCCTGTGTCCGCGAATCATCAGAAACGTCGCTGACATGATCGGTCACGTCGCGGGCCTGGGCGACCGTCAGCGCGCGGGGCAGGGCAGGGCGGGCACGCGCCGTCGACACCAGCCGCACCGCGCTGATCTCGACCCCGTGCCGGCGGCCCAGGTAGCGGAAGAAGCTTCGCACCGCGGACAGATGCTGCGCTCGCGACGCCGCGACCAGTTTGTCGTTCGCCAGTGCCGCCAGCCACGCGCGGATGTCGGCCGCCCGCAATCCCGCGAGCGCCGCCAGGTCCGCCTCACCGCCCAGATGCCGGGTCAGGAAACCGAGGAAACCGGCCAGCGCGTGCCCATACGCCTCGACCGTATTGGCCGCGGCATGCCGCTCTTGCTCCAGCCAGCCGAGGAAGGCCGTGCGCGCTGCATCCGCCGTCATCGCCGGAATGATCCCCGACGCGGCTTCCACGCCTGGCTGGCGTGTCGTGGCGCGACGGGCCATCAGGGTACGCTCATTCGACGGCCAAGATGATCAACCGACCCGGCTGTGTCCTCAAACCGGCTTGTCGCCCGCCACCGTCACCCGAAACCCCGAACGGGTATGCGGCCAGTAATCCCACATCGCACGATGCTGGACGCACCGGTTGTCCCAGAACGCCACCGAGTTCGCCTGCCAGCGGAACCGGCACTGGAACAGCGGATTCGCCGCATGTTGATACAGATAAGAAAGGATCGCGGTGCTCTCATCCCGAGGCACCCCCAGAATCCGCTTGGTAAACCCCCCATTCACGTACAGAGCCTTGCGGCCGGTCACCGGATGGGTGCGGATCACCGGATGCTCTGCCCGCGGATACACCGCCTTATCCGCGACCCCGAGGTTCGCGTAAGTCCCCCGATACGATTCCTCACCGTCATGCACCGCGATCAGCCCATCCAGATACGCCTTCATCCGGTCGGACAGCGCCTCATAGGCCGCATACATGCTGGCGAACAGCGTATCCCCACCCCGAGGCGGGCACTCCCTGATATACAGAATGCTCCCCATCGGCGGCTCCGGATCACACGAAACATCGCTGTGCCACCCCTCTCCGTTCGCCCGAGGGCTATCCTTGTCGGCGCGGATGATCATCAGTTCCGGATGCCCAGCAGCATGAGGCGCAGCCGGATGGATGTGCAAATTCCCGAAGCTGCGCCCGAACGACAGATGCTGTTCCTGCGTCAGCGTCTGGTCCCGAAAGAAAATGACGCAGTTCTCCGCCAGCGCTCGGTGGATCTCATCCATCTGATGGTTCGGCAACGGCGCCGACAGGTCCACTCCGCTGATTTCCGCCCCGATGATCGGCGTCAACTTGTCGACGTTTATCGTCTCATACGGTGCCGAGTCGTCCGCGATATGCCGATACCGGGGACCGTTATTGCCGCGCAGCTCGCTCATGGATGACCCTTTCCCGTTGCACATTTGCTTGCCGGACCTGCGTCCGTTGAACATTCCCCGCATCATCCGCGCCTGCAAGGCCGATCGCAAGCAGTCGCGCGCCGCTGTGTCGCAACGCTGTAACTGCCGCTAACCCCATCCGGCATCATGCTACGCTGGACGCCCATCCGGCTGCACAGTCAGCCAGGAAATGCCCTAAAGGCGACCAGGAATGTTCGCCGTATCGAAGAACACAGCAACGATCACGGGCGGCTCCGTGGTGCTGTAGGCAAACCAATATCGCCCGGCTTTCATCCAAGCCCGGCCTGTCTGCCTAAGCT
>JAQGHW010000842.1 GCA_028291505.1 Rhodopila sp.
CTCGGAGGGACGCAGTCACCTTATAACCAATCTCGTGAACAAAGCGTTAACCGCCTGGACGATCAACGTGGCCGGTCACAGCGATCTGCTCCGGTGCCGCGACGCGGCTCAACCGCTCCGGACGCGGCCTGGCTTCGCGCGACGATGCCTATTTCCCTGTTGCACCTGCCGATCCACGAGCCTGATAGCGGGCTAGCGCCATCGTACTATAATAGCTGTGCTTGAGGGGGCGATTCACGCCGGCGGTTGGATCAGCCTCAGACGATCGCGGTCCAGAGAAACAAAAAAGTCTGGAAACGGCGAACGATGGTCTCGATTGATAAAGTGTTTGCTGCCTCTTGCCCGATCCCGCCGCCTTGTGCCACCACCGCGATGCGATGCATGTCAGCGCGCATCGCGAGCGAGAGGATCGCCATGTCCGTCAGTGCCCCGGCACAACTTCCCATCCAAGGCAACCTGATGCGCGGCAAGCGGGGCCTGATCATGGGCGTTGCGAATGAGCGTTCGCTGGCGTGGGGCATTGCCTCGGCCTGCGCCGCACAGGGCGCCGAACTGGCGTTCACCTTCCAGGGGGAGGCGCTGGAGCGACGGGTGCGCCCGCTGGCCGCCCAGGCGGGTTCGGATCTGGTGTTCCCGTGCGACGTGGCTGACGAAACCAGCATCGACCAGGCATTCGGATCCCTGGCGCAGCGCTGGAATGGACTCGATTTCCTGGTTCATGGCATTGGATTCGCGGACAAACAGTATCTACGTGGCCGGTATCTGGATACGCCGCGGGCCGCCTTCCTGCAGGCGATGGATATATCCTGCTACTCGTTCACGGCGGTGTGCCAGCGGGCGGTGCCGATGATGAAGCCGGGCGGCAGCCTGCTTACCCTGTCTTACCTGGGCGCCGAACGCTGGGTGCCGCATTACAACGTCATGGGCGTGGCCAAGGCGGCGCTGGAGGCATCGGTTCGCTATCTCGCCGCCGACCTGGGATCCGCCGGCATCCGCTGCAACGGGATCAGCGCCGGGCCAATCAAGACGCTGGCGGCGTCCGGGATTGGCGATTTCCGCTACATCCTGCGGTGGAACCAGCTTAATTCGCCGATGCAGCGGAACGTGACGATCGAGGAAGTCGGCGGTGCGGGCGTCTACCTGCTGTCCGACCTGGCCTCCGGCGTGACCGGTGAGGTGCATCATGTCGATTGCGGCTATCACGTTGTCGGGATGAAACATCCGGATGCGCCCGACATCGCCACCGCGGAAGGCTGACGGTCCGCGGTCATGTCGCACAACAGTTTCGGTCATCTGTTCCGGGTCACGACGTGGGGCGAGAGTCACGGGCCGTCGATCGGTGCCGTGGTCGATGGCTGCCCGCCGCGACTGAAGCTGACCGAGGCGGATATCCAGCCCTGGCTGGACAAGCGTCGGCCGGGCCAGTCCAAATTCACCACGCAGCGGCAGGAACCCGATCAGGTCCGCATTCTGTCCGGCGTGTTCGAGGGCGTCACCACCGGCACGCCGATCAGCCTGCTGATCGAGAACCAGGACCAGCGCTCCCGCGACTATGCCGCGATCGCCACGCAGTTCCGTCCGGGCCATGCCGATCTGGCCTACGACCTGAAATACGGTATTCGCGACTATCGCGGCGGCGGTCGTTCGTCGGCTCGGGAGACGGCGATGCGGGTCGCGGCTGGCGCGGTGGCGCGTCTGGTGCTGGGCGATGCGGTGCGGATTCGCGGCGCACTGGTGCAGATCGGTCCGCACCGGATCGACCGGGATCGTTGGGACTGGGCACAGGTGGACGAAAACCCGTTCTTCTGCCCCGATGCGACGACGGCGCAGACCTGGGAGACCTACCTGTCGGAGGTTCGTAAGGCCGGGTCCTCGGCTGGGGCGGTGATCGAGGTTGTCGCTGACGGCGTGCCGCCCGGTCTCGGGGCGCCGATCTATGGCAAGCTGGACGCCGATCTTGCCGGCGCGCTGATGTCGATCAATGCGGTCAAGGGGGTGGAGATCGGCGAAGGATTTGCCGCGGCCGCCCTGTCCGGTGAGGCGAATGCCGACGAGATGCGGATGCGTGACGGCCTGGTGGCGTTCGACTCCAACCACGCGGGGGGCGTGCTGGGCGGTATCTCCACCGGGCAGCCGATCGTTGCGCGGTTCGCGGTAAAGCCGACCAGTTCGATCCTGTCGCCCCGCCATTCGGTCGATCGTTCGGGGCACGATATCGAGATCGTCACCAAGGGCCGCCACGACCCCTGCGTTGGAATCCGAGCGGTGCCGGTGGGCGAGGCGATGATGGCGTGCGTCCTGGCCGACCACCTGTTGCGCCACCGGGCGCAGAACCCGGATGCCCCGGCGACGACACGGTTGCCGCGGAACTAGTGGCGCTGCGGTCAAACATCGCCGCGCCGGGACCAGGACGGCACGTCCCGGAACGACCGTTCGGCCTTGAGATCGGTGGCGCCGCCTGTCATATAAAAAACGACACCTGACTGGAAGCTGCAATGGCCCTTCAACCGCGACCCGGGTCGCCCATAGGCCACGAGGCCGAACTGCAACGGGCGGCGGATTTGCTTGGTGGCAGCCGGATCCTGCGGCATCGGCTGGATAGTTCGCTCGATGCTCACGAGATGCTTCTTCAGGGAATACCGGGAGCCGCTTTGGTGCACCTTGTTGGGCATCTGGCGGTCCTGCAAAAGTCCGCCTCATTCGAACGAGCCGTTGGGATGAGTCTGCGCACCATCCAGCGTCGTAAAGACGCCTCGATGAAGCCGCTGAACCAGGAGCAGAGCGGTCGGATCTGGAAATTCGCCGAAATTCTGGCCAAGGCAACGGCCGTGCTGGGATCACAGGATCAGGCAGAGGAGTGGCTGCAGCAGCCCGCCATGGGCCTGGACCAGCGACGCCCGATTGATCTTCTGGCCACGCAAGCAGGGGCGGAGATCGTCCAGGAATTCCTGGGCCGATTGGAGTATGGCGTCTACACGTGACGCCACTCCCCGCGTCGCTTGGCGGTCGCGTACTCATGGCGTGGCGCCTGGATCAGCAGGGGTTCGCAGCGACCTGGGACAGTGGCGAGGGCGCCTACAGGCTGGGTGGCCGGTGGAACACCAAGGGCGTCAGGGCGGTGTACTGCTCGGTCGATCCCGCGACAGCCATCCTGGAGGTCGCGGTCCATAAGGGCTTCAGGGCCCTGGATACGGTTCCACATGTGCTGACAGCGACCACCGTCATGGCGCCGGCCAACACGCATGTCGTCGATCCATCGTCAATTCCCAATGCCAACTGGCTGAGACCGGGTATGCCGAGCGGAGGTCAGCAGAGTTGGGGCGACGCACTACTGGCCAGCCACACATTCGTGCTGTTACCCAGCGTCGTATCGACCCGTAGTTGGAATCTGATCTTCGTCGGGACGCTTGCGGCCGGAAGTTACCCCTGGACGCAGGAGCCGTTCGCGCTGGATCCACGCCTCCATCCTCCGGCAAATTCATAGTCCGGGGCGCTCGCATCGACCCTGTCGATAGAGGTGATCCTCTCAGGGTGGTGATTACTGACCGACATGACTGTTTTTTTACCTTCGAAGTTTCGCTTCGCGACCAATGGGCTGCGGACAGTTGGGCGGGCCTCGCGCATCCGTGATGCCGCATTGCGCAATAACCCAGCTTGACGGTCGGGAATAAGTCGGCCTGAATGTTCGTCTCACTGTCGTGATGCAAGCTGACATGCCCGCGCAATCCGCGAAACAAGCTCCCGCCGAACTGGACCCATTCCTCGCTCTGGTCGGCGCCCGGCGGTGGCTGGTTCGGCAGACGGAAATCCGCGACCTGGCGGCTTCGGGTCCGCGTGCCGGCCAGGCGATCCGCCAGCGGCACGGCGTGGAGCTCACCCTGGAGAAGCTGCGCCGCCAGCCAGGCGCCAGGCCGTCCGCGGCGGACATGCTGCTGGGCCGGATCGCTGGGCACATCCCCGAGATCATGGCGGAGTTGACGCCGCGTGGCCGCGACAAGCTGATTGAGCAGCTGTGGCTTGGGCTAAGTGGACAGAGCACGCTGATCCCCGTCTTCCATCTGATGCGCACGGCCATGCTGCAGCGTTCCCGTGGCTTCTCCGTCACGTTTTCCGGGCTGGAAGACGACACGCCGCACGACCTGGTGCTGCGGCGTGACGAGATCGAGGCCGAGGTGGCGTGCGATGTGGTAACGGCCGAGGAAGGCCGCCTGGTGCATCGTGGTGCCTGGTTCCGGCTGGTCGACCGGATCGACCCCGACCTGCAGACCTGGCTCGCCGCCCACCCCGGCCGCTACCTGCTGAAAATGACCCTGCCGCTGGGTTTGCGCGGTGGGCTGCACGATGACGAGCCCGCCAGCGAGACGCTGGGCCTGCTTCATCGGCGCATCCGGGACATGCTGGAGGCGAATTCGCGGCAGGACCACGATGAGGCGATCGTGCTGCGGCTCGACCCCCTTTTGCTCGCCGGCGCGCAGGCCGAGGACATGGGTCTGATCTCGTCGCTGCGGCGGGAGTTCGGACCGGAGGCGCATCTGTCGGTGACGACCGCCGGTCGCGGCATCTTCGTGATGGCCGCCCGTGCGGGCCAGGAGAATGAGGTCGCGATCGCCATCCGCCGGCGTCTGGCCGCACTCGCCCCCGAACGGCTGACCGGTGAACGGCCAGGCATCCTGTCGATCTTCGTGGAGGACACGGACCGCCTGGAATGGCGCGGCTTGCGGGAGCGTCTCGAGCTGGAAGGCGAAGCCAGGCAGTTCATGACCAATCCGGAGGCGCGCCCGGTGGTGGCGGTCAGTTTCGTGTCCCGGCTGGAATTGTTCGGCGTCGCCGAACCGGATGCCGCACCCGGTGGCGAGTTGCGTTTTCGCAATCCGAACCATCCCGCGGCCGGCTTCGCGGCGCTGGCCCCCGCCGTGATGTCGTCAGTGTGATCAACCAAGCGATACGGAAAACCTGCCGCCAACTCATATTCACGATCAGGCCGCGGCATTGCCATTTTGCATGCTGATATGCGGTTGCGTTGTGCGTGGGTTTTTTTAGAGAGGTTAACATGTCCACTGCGGAATATAGCCGTAAGCTTGATGAACTCGACCGGCTGTTGAACGATCCCGACGTGCCGATGCAGCCGGACCGGATCTGGTCGCTGCTGGCCGACGTATCCCGCCCGGAAGCGGCGGCCGCCGTTCGGGGTGCGATGCCCCGACCGGCCGAGGGATAGTTGGGGCGGCGATGATCAAGAGTGGGGCGATGATCCAGAGTGGGGCGATGATCCAGAGTGGCGATCCGGCGGATCTGTGATGCGGGGGGATGCCGGGTCCCGCCGGGGGGTTGCCGAGAACGCACCGGCATTCGTGCCAGCATCCAGCAGCGAAAATATCACACCCGGATAAAATCCCTTTCGGCCACGGTGACGGATTCATTTCGTGGCGTGCAAATTTGTTGACGAATTGTGCGAATCGGGAGCACAAAGCGGTCCTTGTAGGCGTCAAACGCATTGTTTGATCTCGAACTCATAAGGAACGTGGATGTCAAAAGCGTTTATCTCGAAGGTCCTTCAGAATTCGACCGAGGTGACCGGCGCGGCGGCGAATCGCGCAACCAACGATCTGATTGATGCGATTGTCAAGGAAATGAAGAAATCGGGGAAATTCACGCTTCCCAGCTTCGGGACCTTCACGGTTCGCAAGACCAAGGCGCGCAAGGCGCTCAATCCTCGGACTGGCGAGTCAATCAAGGTAAAGGCAGGCAAAACCGTTCGCTTCAAGGCTTCTCCGGTATTGAAGAAATCCGTCTGAGGTCTATTCGCTGCCTGGGGTTTATTCGCTGCCTGGCGGTTGTTTCCACCGGCGTTTGCGAGGACGTGTTAAAGAGACTGCAACTGCATGGGGGCGAGAGCAATTTTTCTCGCCGTCATGGCTGGGCTTGCTGGGCTGGGCTTGCTGGGCTGGGCTTGCTGGGCTTGGATACCGGCGATTTGCACTGCTGCCATACCTTGAAGTCGTAAGGCAGCGTGCCACAGAAAAAATGGGCGGGTCCCGCCTGACTATACTTTCCAAGTCTTGCAGATATTCCGGACGATCGTTGCTTATGCGGCAGATGGAGGTGCCAGCGTGGCACCCAGCAGGAACTCCTTGTTCCCTTCCGGGCCGGTGATCGGGCTCTCGACCACGCCGGCTACCGTCCAGCCGAACAGGCCGGACCACCATTGGATCACCCGCTCGCAAACCGCCTGATGCACCGCGGGGTCACGCACCACGCCCTTGCCTCCGACGGATGCGGCGCCGGCCTCGAACTGTGGTTTGATCAAGACGATTGCCCAGGCGCCTGGCGCACATAACGCCAGCGGCGCGGGCAGCACCGTCGCCAGTCCGATGAAGCTGGCATCGCAGACCAGCGCTTCGATCGGATCAGGCACCGCCGAACGATCCAGGTATCGGGCGTTGGTCTTTTCATGCACCACGACCCGGTCGTCGCAGCGGAGCTTCCAGGCGAGCTGGCCGTGGCCGACATCCACCGCATGCACCTTCGCCGCGCCGTTCGCCAGCAGGACATCGGTAAAGCCACCGGTCGAGGCGCCGACATCCAGACAAATGCGCCCCGCCGGCGACAGCCCGAAATGCGCCAGACCATGCGCCAGCTTCAATCCGCCACGCGAGACCCAGGGGTGGTCCTGCCCGCGCACCTCCAGCGGCACGGTTTCGGCCAGCATGTCGCCCGCCTTGGCGACTCGGCGCTCACCCGAGAAAACCTTGCCGGCCAGGATTAGCGCCTGCGCACGCGTGCGACTTTCGACCAGGCCTCGCAGGACCAGCATCTGATCGGCACGCTGTTTCACGGTCGCGGTTATTCGAGCGGCCTGGTGCCCAGCGATCCGTCGGGCCGCTGGACCAGCGCCTCGACCCTGGCCTCGACCTCGGCCAGCTTGGCCTCGCAGTGACGGCGCAGCATCACCCCACGCTCAAACGCCTGCACTGCGACGTCGAGCTTTAGCGTGCCACCCTCCAGGCCGCGCACGATCTTGTCCAGCTCTGCCAATGCGTCCTCGAACGACAACTGACTGACATCGTCTTCCGGCATATGCGCCGCCTTTGTGCTGGGTGAGAAGGTAAGGCCAGGGCTCTGCCCTGGACCTGCAAAGGGGCCGGCGGCCCCTTTTATCCCATGACTTTAAGGGATTTGGGGAGGAGGGGGCAACTCAGCCGTGGCTACCAACCGGGTTCCAAGGGCCGCCGGCCCTTGGCGGGTTGAGGGCAGAGCCCTCACTTTCCCTCACATCCGCATAAGCCCGCGCACGTGGACGGCGGCGGAGGCGGCCAGGGAATTCAGGTCGTAGCCGCCCTCCAGGACCGACACCAGGCGGCCGCCGCAGTGCTTTTCCGCGATGGCGATCAGTTGTTCGGTGATCCAGGCATAGTCGGTGGTTTCCAGTCGCAGTTGCGCCAGTGGGTCGGCGACATGGGCGTCGAAGCCGGCGGAGATGATCAGCAGGCCGGGCGCGAACTGATCGAGGGCGGGCAGGATGACGTTCGACCAGGCAGCGCGAAAGGCGGCGCTGCCGTCGCGCGGTCGCAGCGGGGCATTGACGATATTTTCGGCGACGCCGTGTTCCCAAGGCTCGCCGGTGCCGGGGTAGCAGGGGCTCTGGTGGGACGAGGCGTAGAACAGGTCGGGGTCGGCGGCGAACATCGCCTGCGTGCCGTTGCCGTGGTGGACGTCGAAATCAACGACGGCGACTCGCTGCACGCCCCAGCGTGCGCGGGCGTGCAGGGCGGCGACGGCGACGTTGTTGAACAGGCAGAAGCCCATCGGCCGATTTGGTTCGGCGTGATGGCCCGGTGGGCGGACGGCGGCGAAAGCGGCCCGGGCCCAGCCCTCCATGACGGCATCCACCGCCATGCATGCGCCACCGGCGGCTCGGGCGGCGGCATCGGCGCTGCCGTTGCTCATGACGGTGTCGCCGTCGAGGTGCACCGGCTCACCCAGTTCGGGATGGATCGACAGGATCCCTTCTACATAGGCCCGGGGATGCACACGGCTGAGTTGCTCGACCGTGGCCATCGGTGCGGACTCGCGCAGCAGGTCGGAGAATTCCGGAGCCTCCAGCGCGGCAAGCACCGCACGCAGGCGTTCGGCGGTCTCAGGGTGATAGGGGCCGGTGTCGTGCTCCAGGCACGCCGGGTGGGTGATCAACGCGGTGGTCACGTCAGGAACCCTTCTTCACAGGATCATCGACCCGGCGGCGGATCACGAAGCTGAATACGCCAGCTTCTTCACTCCATGCCAGCAGGGCGTGACCGGTTTCACGGCAAAATGCCTGAAAATCGCCAACCGCGGCGCGATCCGTCGCCAGGACACGCAGACGTTGGCCGGCCGCCATCGCGCGCAGCGTGCGATTGGCCTTCAGCACCGGCAGCGGGCAGTTCATGCCCTTTACGTCGAGCAGGGTCTCGGTCATCCCGGCAAGATGCGTACGGCCGGGCAATTGGGCAAGTGTTCACCCCGGCCGCAGACGTCCACGGGCCGCCCGTCCAACGGATCCAAATGGGATTGCCCCTCGCAAGTGAGGCTTGAGTGTGCCGAAGCGGAACGGCATGCTGTAAATCCCCGTCACGGCGGCGACGGTTCGGCTCCACACCCGGTGGCACACGTCCTCTCCCCGGCGTAGAGGGCGGGCCACCACCCGAGATGACGAACACCCGGCGGACAGCATGAGCCAATATCGAATCGGCATCGACCTGGGCGGCACCAAGATCGAGATCGCGGTCCTCGGACCGGATGGCTCCGAGGCGCTGCGCCACCGTGTCCCCACGCCGGGCAGCTATGATGAGACCCTGCGGGCGATCGCTGGGCTGGTGAGCGCTTCCGAATCGCGGCTGGGGGTGAGCGCCTCGGTCGGGATCGGCATCCCCGGCGTGATCAGCCCCGCCACCGGGCTGGTCAAGAATGCCAACTCCATCACGCTGAACGGCCATCGCTTCGACTACGACGTCAGCCAGGTGCTGGCGCGTGAGGTGCGGGTTGAAAACGACGCCAACTGCTTTGCGCTGAGCGAGGCGGCCGATGGTGCCGGCGCAGGATTCGGCGTGGTGTTCGGCGTGATCCTGGGCACTGGCTGCGGCGGCGGGATCGTGGTGCACGGCAAGGTGCATCAGGGTCGGCACCGGGTTGCCGGCGAGTGGGGCCACACCCCCCTGCCCTGGCCGAGCGGCCAGGAGGTGCCCGGGCATCTTTGCTGGTGCGGCAAGCATGGCTGCCTGGAAACCTATCTCGCGGGACCGGCTTTGGCGCGTGACAGCGACGGACCCGATGCGCATGACGCGAGCGGGTTGCCGGCGCGTGCCGCCGCCGGCGACGACATCGCGATCGACGCCCTGGCGCGCCATGCCGACCGGCTCGCCCGTGGACTGGCCGTGGTGGTCAACCTGCTCGATCCCGATGCCATCGTCCTGGGCGGCGGGCTGTCCAACATGGAGCACCTGTATACCGAACTGCCTCGGCTGATTCCGCTGCATGCGTTCAGCGACGTGATCGCGACGCCGATCCTGCGGGCCAGGCATGGCGATTCGTCGGGCGTGCGCGGGGCCGCCTGGCTCTGGCCGGCCGCCTGAGTTGCCGTCCCCCTGGCCCTGCCTGTGCCGCGACTGCACCCTTGTCCTGGACACGATGCTGCCGCGTTGCCCGGCGTGCGGCGGTGGCCGGATGGTGCACCACCGATCTTTGTTGCGCCTGGCCATCGCCCATGTCGATTGCGATGCGTTCTATGCCAGCGTCGAGAAACGCGACCGCCCGGAGCTTCAGGCGCGCCCGGTGATCGTCGGCGGCGGCACGCGAGGCGTGGTTACCGCCGCGTGTGATGTCGCGCGTATATCCGGTGGGAAGAGCGCCATGCCGATGTTCAAGGCGTTGAAGGCGTGTCCGGACGCGGTCGTCATCAAGCCTGATTTCGCGAAATACACCGCCGCCTCCCGCCAGGTTCGGGCTTTGATGAGCGGGTTGACACCGCTGGTGCAGCCGCTGTCGATCGACGAAGCGGTGCTTGATCTGGCGGGCACCGAGGCGCTGCATGGCGCCGCCCCCGCCGTCGTTCTGGCGCGGTTCGCCAACGAAGTGGAAAAGCAGGTCGGGGTGACCGTTTCCATCGGGCTGGCGGCCAACCGGCTGATGGCGAAGATCGCCGCTGGCCGAGGCAAGCCGCGCGGGTTCACCGTGATCGACGGCGAGGAAGCGGCTGCCCTGCTGGCACCGGAATCCGTCCGTCTGCTGCCTGGCGTGGGCGCTGCACTGGCGCGCAAGCTGGAGACGTTCGGCATCACGCGGCTGGGACAATTGCAGGTGCTTTCCGAACCGGAGGCGGCACGGAAGCTCGGCGATGACGGTGCGGCACTGGTTCGGCGCGCACGCGGACAGGACGCTCGGGTGGTCGATCCGGCGCGCGAAGCCAAATCGGTCAGCGCGGAAACGACGTTCGATCGCGACCTGTCCTCGGTCGCTGATCTGGAGCCGCATCTTTGGCGGCTGTGCGAAAAGCTGGCCCGCCGCCTGCGGGAACACGAACTGGCCGCGGGCGGCGTGGTGCTGAAGCTGAAAACGTCGCGTTTCGCGTCGCGCACGCGGGCGGTTCGGCTGTCCAGTCCGACGGTGCTGCCCGACCGGCTGTTCGAGCTGGCTCGGCTGTTGCTGGCAAAAGAGGCGAGCGGGGTTGACTTTCGATTGATTGGAATTGGTGCCAATCCACTTGTCCCCGGTTCGACCGCGGATCAGGGTGACCTGGCCGATTCCACGACACCCAGGCGCGCGGCGGCACAAGCGGCGATCGATGCATTGCGCGGACGTTTTGGTGATCGTGCCATAACGCGCGGTCGCTCACTGCGCTGACTGACCGTTCCGTTTCCCGGATTGGACCGCACGAAACGAATTGATCGCGGGACGGGCGCCGCCTGAGTCACCGATCTCGTTCGAGAGAGATAAATTCCTGTTTGGCTAAAAAAGCTTTAGTGCGTGTTTTAATTAATAAATTTCCCTTCATTTCAGCGATACGAAATGGCAATTGTACCGTTACGCGTGCACGATCGTTTGGCTCGTCGTGAAGGTCCGCCGGATCGGCTTTGGCGCATCACGTGCTGCGGCCCGACATTATGGCAGGACGCGGGAAAATTGCGAAAAGTCACATTACCGTAGACAAAATCGACTCAAAACCCGCAAGCTTTGGACCATCTTCCGCCGCATTGGAGGGACCGGACCATGTCCGCCGGCTGGCCACCTGAAACGGGAGCAGGTTGACTCGATTCGGAGTCCGACCATGTCATGCAAGAGTATTATTGCTAAACTATAATCTAACGACCGGAACAAATACGGTTAGTACACCACTTCGTTACGCGACACGAATTCGATCGCGTGACAACTATCGGATGGCTGCCATCGCTTCGGTCAGCGTTGGCCGCCCATACACAGGAAAGGTATAGGAGTATGATCACAAACGAGGTTAGCGACGGTCTGGCCGGCATCCTGCGAACCGCGATCGTGGAACTTGTCCGCCGCGACGGTCCGGATCTGTCCGCTCGGCAACTCGGCGTTTTCCTGACGTGCTATCTGGAGACCGAGGCGCAGACGGTTCGCGGATTGGCTGCGAAACTGGGCGTGTCGAAGCCGGCGATCACGCGGGCGTTGGATCGCCTGTCGGAGTTCGACCTGGTGCGCCGGAAGACCGATCCGCTGGATCGCCGCAGCGTGCTGGTGCAGCGCACGGCAACGGGGATGGCCTTCCTGCGGGAGATGCGGACGATCCTGCGTGATGCCGCCTCCACATTGCGGATTACGGCCGAACCGGCGCAAGCTCGCGCACGGACCGGGAATGAACCGGCGAGGGCAACACACTAAGTACCGGGCCGCGGCGGTTCGCGGCCCGGCGGCTTCTGGCGGTGCGATTCAGATCTGCTATCTTGGCTCCCCGGGGGCGTTGGCACCTGGGGCATGGGCTTTGCTGACGATTTCTCCCTTGGGCATTTCCCCTTGGGGCCTTATCCAGCGACCGTGACACGGGGGCGGCGATGGATGTTTTCTCAGGCGGTGGCGGCAAGCCAGCGCTGTATGACGATCTCGCCAATCAGATCGACGGGCTGCTTGCGGGGGAGACCGATCGTACGGCCAATCTCGCCAATGCCGCGGCGGCGATCTATCACGCACTGCCCGCACTGAACTGGGCGGGGTTCTATCTATGGCGTGACGCCGGGCTGGGGCGTGACGCCGGGCTGGGGCATGACGCCAAGCTGGGGCGTGAGGCCGAGCTGGTGCTGGGACCGTTCCAGGGTAAGCCGGCTTGTGTGCGCATTCCTCTGGGCCGGGGCGTGTGTGGAACCGCGGCGCTGAGGCGCCGGTCGGTGCTGGTACCGGACGTGCACGCGTTTCCGGGCCATATCGCCTGTGATTCGGCCTCGCAGTCCGAATTGGTCGTGCCGCTGTTACGCGATGAAACCCTGATCGGCGTCCTGGACCTGGACAGTCCGCTGCTGGCGCGCTTCGATGCGCAGGATCAGGCGGGTTGCGAGGCGCTGATGGCAGTCATTGTCCGCCATCTGGGCCGTGCTCCGCCGGCCTGATTGCGCCGCGATTCCGCGACGTGTCCATAGGGGAGAGAACGCATGCTCGTCGATCACCGCACGTACACCGTCAAGCCCGGCACGATGGCCAAGCAAATGGCGCTGTACCAGGAGTACGGCTTCGGGCCGCAGAAGCGGCATCTGGGTGAACCACTGGCCTACCTGATCACGGAATCGGGCGAAGTGAATACATTTGTGCATATGTGGGTCTACAAGGACGCAGCCGACCGGGCCGCCAAGCGGGCTGCCATGGGTGCCGATCCGGAGTGGCAGGGGTATCTGCAAAAGACCGGCGAGGCGGGGTATTTGATTGGCCAGAGAAACAATCTGATGACCCCTGCCCCATTCGCGCCGATCAACCGGTAGATCCCCCCACTTTGGTGTCGTGGCCGGGGGGAGGCAGACTTCCTCCCCCTCGTCCCTGGTTCGGACACGGCGGGCCATGACGAGAGTAGAACGGTGTGCCGGACCACACCATTCTGCACGCACCGCTGATCCTGATCCCTGTGGGCGCGTCCCGGCCATCACGCCGGCCGGAACCGCGGGTCCGCTACCGCGATCCGAATATTGCGCTGCCGACGCGAACCCAGGTCGCGCCGCAGGCGATGGCGATCTCGAAATCCGCCGACATGCCCATCGACACCGTCGCCAGCCCGTGAAGCGCCGCTCGGTTGGCCAGCCAGGTAAAGTGCGGCCGCGGATCTTCATCGTGCGGCGGGACGCACATCAGTCCGGCGAGCGCCGAACCGAAACGATCCTTGCACTCATTGATGAAACCATCGGCGTCATCGCGCGCGATGCCTGATTTCTGCGGCTCCGAACCGGTGTTTACCTCGATCAGCAGCACTGGCGTGCGACCTTCTTTGGCAATGGCGATTGCGAGCGCGTCAGCCAGTTTCGGGCGGTCGAGCGACTCGATCACATCGGCGATCCGCACCGCCTCGCGCGCCTTGTTGGTCTGCAGGCCGCCGATGATGTGCAGGCTGAGCGGATATTTCGCGCGCAACATGGGGAACTTGCCGGCAGCTTCCTGGACGCGATTTTCGCCGAACACGGTCTGACCGGCGGCCAGCGCGGCGGCGACGGCCTCGGCCGGCTTGGTTTTCGATACCGCGACCAGGGTGACGTCTTCGGGTCCGCGGCCGGCGGAGATGGCGGCGTTGGCGATCCGATCCTGGACGCGGCGGAGATTCTCGGTGATTGGGTCAGGGTTCATTGGGCACGATTCCATCGTTACGCGCCGGCGGCGGACCCGCCGGGACGATCCCCGCCTCATACGGCGAATATTGCTTTTCCTCCACCAGTGCCGATCGGAGCAGGCGGTTGAGGGCCTGCTTGATGCGCCCGCGTTCGTCGTTCTCGTGGTAGACGGCGCGAGCCAGCGCGATGAAGCCGGGACCGAAATCGCCCGCGGCTTCCTTTTCACGGATCAGGTCCTCGATCCGCCACAGCCTGGTGTTCACCGCCCGTAAGGCCGCTTCGAGTTCCGGGGCGCGCTGTGGGAAAGCTGCCGCCTGGCGCAACAATCGCAGTTCGTTGGCGGCGTTGGTGCGGGCGTCGGGCGCACGCAGGCGATGCGTCTTGATCTCGAGGATGGCGATCTTGTCGAGAAGTTCGCCCCAGGAGACGGGAATGGTGGGGCTAGTATCGCGCATCATAGGAGCGCGATACGTCGGTTTTGATCTGAAGTCGCCGATTCACGCGGCAAATCGTGGTCGCGTTGCGCCTCACGCTTCTCTGCGATCGGGCAC
>JAQGHW010000839.1 GCA_028291505.1 Rhodopila sp.
CTCGTCCGTCCAGACCAGCGGAGCGTGGAACACGTACCGGGCGACCACGCCGGCAAACAGCACCACGACCTCCGCCACCACCAGCAGCGCCGCCGGGATCTCGGCGATCAATCGCAACAACCCGTCGATCCGAGCGGCCGCGACATTTGGCGTGGAGCGAAGGCCAGCGTCCATCAGGTTCCCGCCTTCATCACGCCCGCCTTCATCAAGAAAGCCCGCCGACTTCGGCTTCCAGGATGCCCCAAGCCTCGTCGCCGTACTTCTTCTTCCAGTCGCCATAGAAACCCGCCGCCTTCAGCGCCTCCCGGAACGCCGGCTTGTCCACCTCGACGAACGTCAGCCCCTTGGACTTCAGCTCCTCCGCGACCGACCCGTTCAGTTTGCCGATATCCGCCCGCTCATCCAGCGCCGACTTGTTCAGTTCCCGCGCCACGATCACCTGCGCATCGGCCGGCAGCCCCGACAGACTCCGCTGGTTGCCCAGCATCCAGAACCCGTCCCACATGTGACTGGTCATCGAAACGTATTTCTGCACCTCATAAAGCTTGGCGATCGAGATCAGCGACAGCGGATTCTCCTGCCCCTCGGCGATCTTCGTCTGCAGCGCCGAATACACCTCGGAGAAATTGATGCTGATCGGTGACGCGCCCAGCGCCTGGAACATGCTGGTCCACAGCGGCGACACCGGGACCCGGATCTTGAACCCCTTCAGGTCCGCCGGCACCTTGATCGGGTGGGTGGAGCTGGTGATCTGGCGGAACCCGTTGTCCCACATCTTGTCCATCGCCACCAGGCCGCGCTTGCCGATCTCGGACCGCACATACGCCCCCAGCTTGCCGTCCATCGCCTTCCAGACTGTGTCGTAATCCTTGAAGGCGAAGCCAATGCCGTTGATCGACGCCGCCGGCACCAGGGTGGCCAGGATCAGCCCGGACAAGGAAAACAGGTCGATCGCGCCAGACCGCAACTGCGACAGCATGTCGGTATCGGACCCCAACTGGTTGTTCGGAAACAACTGGATCTCGACCGCGCCGTTGGTCGCCGCCTTGATCCGATCGATCGCCTCTTGCTGGCGCACCGACTGAGGATGTGTCACCGGCGAATTGTTCGCCAGCTTCAGGCTGAATTCCGCCGCCCGGGCAGGGCGGGTATTGATGGCGAACAATGGCAGCGCGGCCCCGGCGAGCAGGGCGCGGCGGTACAGGCGGGTCATCTGGAATCCTTGGACGTTTTCTCTCCGGCCGCAAAATACCCTGCCGGCCCCCCGTGGCAAGGGGCACGGAAAATCCTGAACCCTCGCCGTAGGCGAGGAGCTTCGCCCCTCGACCCCATCAAAGGCGGAGCCTTTGAAATCCGTTCATTAGTGGTTCCAAGGGGCGTCGCCCCTTGGCGGGTCCAGGGCAGAGCCCTGCGGAGGCGGGCGGCAGAGCCCTGACCTTGACACCCAATTTCAAGCCAGATTTCGTGGCGCTGCAACGGCTGGATCGGACATCATTCCCAACATCCAAGCTGGTATGAACCGCTTCCACCCTGCAATATCCCCCTATCCACCGACCACGCCCCCTCCAACCAAGACTGGCACCATGGCCGATAGCCCCTACCTGTTCCGCGCCGCGGAACACCCCCTGCATGCCGCAACCGACCGCCTGAACGTCCGCGAAGCCATCTCCGGCTTTGGGATCGCCCTGCGTTACCAGGAACGCGCCCCAGACCCGCCAGCAGAACCTGGGTCCCGGGCGCTGGACCCCAACTGGTGTGAGACCGGCCACTCGATCTTCATCCTGTCCGGCCGCATCCGCTACCGCTTCGACACCCATGAGATTGAGGCCGGCCCTGGCGATATGCTGCACATCCCCGCCGGCCCGGACCACCGCCACCAGCCCACCGTCGTCGGCCCAGAAACCGTCCGCTACGTCCTGACCGAGTTCGAATAAACCGAACGCCCGTAAACTGTTTGGTAGGGATTGCTCCTTATTATCGGTCAATGGAGACCGATAAATGCTGGCGTCCGCGGTTCGCAGCCTGTTCAGACGATCGTCGCCGCGCTCGTCCGTGGCCGCGCTGCAAACGCTCGTCCCGCGCATGGCCCAGCCTGTACCACCCGTCGAACCACCCGTCGAAGCGCCCAAGGGTGAGACCAGGGTCCCGACCGCGTGGCCCGCCGGCCGCCTGGCCCTGGTCCACGAGCTTTGGGGTGCGGGGTTCATCTTCCCCGGTGGCGAGATCGAAACCCTGCGCCTGACCCGTCCGCTCGGTATTTCCAACGCGGCAAGCCTGTTGATGATCGGCGTCGGCAGCGGCGGACCAGCCCTCTCCGTCACCCGCAACCTGGGCGCCTGGGTCACCGGAATGGACACCGATCCGTCCCTGGTCGCCGCCGCCGTGATGCTGGTCAAACGGGCGCAACTGGATAAAAAGGTCACCATCAAGGCCTGGGACCCCGAAAATCCAGCCTTCATCGCCAGAAGCCACCACCACTGCCTGGCGCTCGAGCCGTTTCACGGCGCCCATCCCGAACCGATTATTGCCAGCCTCGCACAGGCGCTGCGACCGGGTGGCCAGATGGTGATCACCGAGCTGACAGCCCCGGTGCCGCTGGATACCACAGACCCGACCGTGCGCCGCTGGGGTGAACTGGAAAAACGCAAGCCGGCGAACGTGCTCGCAGCCACGGCAATAACCCGCATGCTGGGCCGCGTTAGCCTTGACGTCCGCATCTCCGAGGACATGTCCGAACGCCACCTGGAGCACGCGATGCTCGGTTGGCGCGTCATGTTGCGCGACCTCGGCCGCAAGCCCAGCCGGCAGGAAGCCGTCCCCATGGTCGCCGAGGCAGAGTTGTGGCTGCTGCGCCGGCGACTGATCAGAGAAGGGCGTCTGCAGATGATGCGCTGGCATGCGATCAGCACCGCTACCGCCAACTGATCAGCTGCCCGCCTGGTCAGCCTCCCTCCAAACCCCGCTCAATCCCTGGTGCTCCTGGCGTCTAGTGTCCTGCCCCCGAAGTCCGTCGCATCTTGCGGCGCACGCAGGGGACCAGCAGGCCACTGAAAACAAAGAGCTAGTGTCCCGAATCTGAAGTCCGCCACTGTGGCGGACTTCAGATTCGGGACACGAGGCGGTTCACTGCCCAGTCGCGCCGCGAACCGCCGATGGC
>JAQGHW010000893.1 GCA_028291505.1 Rhodopila sp.
TTGCCGCCCTATGAGTCAGACATCTGCGGGGTTGGGAATCCGCTTTCTGCTCAGTCCCTTCGTTCTCCGTCCGAAGTGTGGCAAATCGGACTCAGTCGAACCGGTAGAGCTGCATTGAACAGCCCTGCCGGTCAGTTCAATCCGGCGGGCACGGCGTTCATGGCAGATCTACGCCGCATATGACCCGCGGATGGTCGGTCAGATGCTCGAAATCTTCAAGGTCTGGCACAACTGGCTCTGGCGCAGTCCTCATGATGGGAAGACGGCGGCTGAGCGTCTTGGCCTGGCGACGGGGCAGGTCCGGGAGGACCACATTCTCGGTTGCGACGTTCGTGTCGCGGTGGAGCGCCTCTGGGCCGCGGCGGCCGAGGCCGAATCAAGTAACGGGGACGGCTATACTGCCGCCCCCGCCATCAACAGATTAAGCTAGTGGCTGGGCCATGATCCACCCGGCTGGCGTCAATCCGCCCTCGCCTGTAACCCAACTTTGAACCACGCCCCGACCAATTCTTTGATGTAGGCCTCGAACCTCAGCCGGTTGGCGTCGCTTTCCAAGAGATCCACGGTTACCTCACAGTGAGGGGTACGAATCTCCATCGTTTGCGAGGCAACGCTCATTCGGAGGAAGCTCGATCTTGTCACTCAGTAAGACTAAGACGGTTGACCATGTCTCGCTGCCGCGTCAACCAACAGCAAAGCAAACTGTACGAACAAATAAACGATCGAAAATGCGAATAGGCGACTGGCCGCGCCCGTTTCGGCACCGTGGGTGCTTCTGTACAGCCGCACCGCGAGCAGGACCATCGTCGCTCCGGCGATGGCCGCGGTCACGCCATAGAGTGCGCCGGCGAACCCCAGTATCCAGGGCATGGCCGAAATCGGCAGCAAGAGGATGCTGTAGATCAGGATTTGCTTTTTTGTTTCGGCCCGGCCGGCCACGACCGGCAGCATTGGGATACCGGCGCGCGCGTATTCGCCGGCATGATTGAGCGACAGGGCCCAGAAATGGGCCGGCGTCCACAAGAAGATGATCAGGAACAGGACCAGCGGCTCGACCCCGATGTGGCCAGTGGCCGCGGCCCAGCCGATCACCGGCGGCAGTGCGCCGGCGGCGCCGCCGATGACGATGTTCTGCGGCGTTCGGCGCTTGAGCCAGACTGTATAGATGACGACGTAGAAGAAGATGGTAAAAGCCAGCAGCGCGGCGGCGACAATGTTCGCCATCAGGCCAAGAACAACGATCGCACAAGTGGCCAGCATCAGCCCGAATATCAGAGCTTCCGCGCGCGATACACGGCCGCTTGGAATTGGACGCCGGGCGGTGCGGGTCATCACGACATCGACATCGGCGTCGTACCACATGTTGAGCGCGGCCGCGGCGCCGGCACCTGCGGCGATACAGAACAGGGCAATGACACCGCGACCCGGATCGAGCGGCCCCGGGGCGATCGTTAGCCCGACCAGCGCCGTGAACACGATGAGCGACATGACTCTCGGTTTCATCAGCGCGACGAAATCAGCGGCGCGGGCGAGGCTCCGTCGCAAGCCAAGTTTGGGAGCGATCCGGGTCAGCCCTGTCTCTCGATGCACCAGCGACATGGATCGCTTTCCTATGGGCGGATGTTCATCAAGCCGCCCTGGCATGCTGCGTATGGCGATGGCGGAGCAGAATCATTTACCACACACGGGCATTGTCATCACGACCGGCAGCATTATGCCAGGGCCAAGATGATGCATGGTTCATATTGACCCTCCGCCGCCAACATGACCAGGACTATTTCGGCAAGATGAGAGAGCGTCAGATTCCGGTGCTGCTCCCTGGAGACGCGCAAGTGAAGACGGAAGTCCAGGAAGAAGACAAACGACTCCACCACGACCGCCATGAGGCCTCTTTCCGCAGTGCGGCCGGAGGTGCCGCTGGCTCACCAGCCGTCTCGCGCGGTTTAAGGCAAGCCCGATGCAATTCCCCATTATCTATCGCGGTGATATCATTGGACAAGCACCGCCGCTTTGGCTAAAAGTCAAACCCTAGCAGGGCTCGGCGCTCTGGTGACCAGTCCGATTAGAGCATGACGCCAGGGGTGGCTCGCGGCCCCGTCGAACCAATGGTTCGGAAGGAGTGGCCATGCCTATTCGAAACCCCATTGAGTGGGGCGTGGACCAGTTCAAGTATACGATCTTTGGCGTGGAGTCCGCCAACCGCGGCCTCCTCCAGACCGAGGCGGACGCACGGCTGCCGCTTCCCGTCGTGCGCCGGATTACCGTTGCTGACCTGAGGGAGGTGCTGGCCCAAGGGGCTAGTGACTTCGGCGCCAACCGAACCGACGTTATCTTTCTCTGCGTCTT
Source organism: Rhodopila sp. (assembly GCA_028291505.1). GTDB lineage: Bacteria > Pseudomonadota > Alphaproteobacteria > Acetobacterales > Acetobacteraceae > Rhodopila. The sequence goes on from JAQGHW010000893.1 coordinate 2,347, forward strand.
GTATCCGGTGATCGGGGTGGTGTTGGCCAGTTTGGCAGCGGGGCATCATATGTTGCCACTGTTGTTCCCGCTCGCGTCCGGCTTCGCCCTGATCGGGCCGTTCGCCGGGGTGGGCCTCAATGAGATAAGCCGGCGGCGCGAGTTGGGCATCGGAGCGGGCTGGACGGACGCATTCCGCGTGCTCAGTTCGCCGTCGTTGGGCGCGATCATTCTGCTCGGCCTGGTGCTGACGACCGTCTTCTTTTTCTGGTTGGTCACCGCGTATGCGATCTACGACCTCACCATGGGGCCGTGGCTTCCCGCCTCGCCGGCCGTCTTCATCCACGACGTTCTGTTGACCCGCCCGGGCCGGGAATTGATCGTCGTCGGCGTCGGCGTCGGGTTCCTGTTCGCCGCGGTGGTACTGGTGATCAGCGTCGTGGCGTTTCCGCTTCTGCTCGACCGCACGGTGGGAGTCGAGGTGGCGGTGCGGACATCGGTTCGTGCCGCGATCGTCAATCCCGGGCCGATCTTCCTGTGGGGACTGATCGTCGCCGGCGGCCTGGTGATCGGGTCGATCCCTGTGTTCGTTGGTCTCATCGTCGTCCTGCCGGTGCTTGGCCACTCCACCTGGCATCTGTATCGCAAGATGGTGGTGCCGCGATGACCCGTGTGCCGATCGGAGCAGCGCCAGCGTCGAGGTGACGACCGGAGACCGCGGAAGCAAGGGTGGGTCAGCCATGCCAATAGCGATCGCACTGGTTCTGGTAGCCGTCGGTTCGGTGGCGTTTCATCTGCTGAACCCGTGGTGGCTGACGCCGATTGCCTCCAACTGGCACTACATCGACGCCACGATCGCCATCACATTCTGGATCACCGGGGTCGTTTTCACCGCCGTCGTTCTGTTCATGGCCTATTGCGTCTTCCGTTTCCGCCATCGGGAGGGAACCCAGGCGGCCTACCAGCCGGAAAACAAACGGCTGGAGTGGTGGCTGGCCATCGTGACCGGGGTGGGGGTCGCGGCGATGTTGACCCCGGGGCTGTTCGTATGGAGCCAATTCGTCACGCCCCCGAAAGGGGCGTCCGAATTCGAGGTCGTGGGTCAGCAGTGGATGTGGAGCTTTCGGCTCCCAGGGAAGAGCGGCCGGCTAGGTACAACCGATACCAAGTACATCACTCCCGAAAACCCGTTAGGTGTGAATCCCAACGATCCCAATGGACGCGACAATGTCGTGATCGTCGGCGATGACCTGCATTTGCCGGTGGGTAAGCCGGTCCGGGTATGGCTCCGTTCGGTCGACGTCGTGCATGACTTTTATGTGCCCGAGTTCCGGGCGAAAATGGACCTGATGCCGGGCATGGTCACGCGGTTCTGGTTCACCCCCACCCGAACCGGGACGTTCGAGATTCTCTGCGCGGGATTCTGTGGGATCGGACACCCGCAAATGCGTGGCAATGTCGTGGTCGAGACTGAGTCTGACTATCAGGCGTGGCTGCAGAAGCAGCAGACTTTCGCGCAACTTTCGGCGTCAGCGAAATGACGGCGCGGGCATCGAGCACGGGGGCGGCCCGGCCGGGAAAACAGACAATTCCGTACCACAAGGCTCACCCCCATTGAGCCGCACCAGGGACGAGCGAGGAGTGCATTCTCATGGCTGAAGTCGTTGCCGACACGGTTGGCTCTATCGGACCCGCGGAAGTCGCCGAAGTCGAACTTTACCATGCGACGAGCTGGCTGACGAAGTATGTGTTTTGTCAGGATGCCAAAGTCATCGCCATCCAATACTCGGTCACCGCCATGGCGATCGGTTTGGTGGCCCTGGTGTTGTCGTGGCTGATGCGGCTGCAACTGGCATTTCCAGGCACGTTCTCGCTGATCCAGAGCGAGAACTACTACCAGTTCATCACCATGCATGGCATGATCATGGTGATCTACCTGCTCACCGCGCTGTTCCTGGGCGGCTTCGGCAACTACCTTATTCCGCTGATGCTCGGTGCCCGGGACATGGCTTTCCCCTATGTGAACATGCTGAGCTACTGGGTCTATCTGCTGGCGGTGCTGGTGCTGGTGGCCAGCTTCTTCGCGCCGGGCGGACCCACCGGCGCCGGCTGGACGCTGTATCCGCCGCAGGCGATTCTGTCCGGCACGCCGGGGCACGAGTGGGGCATCATTCTGATGCTGGCGTCGCTGATCCTGTTCATCATCGGCTTTACCATGGGGGGCTTGAACTACGTGGTGACGGTGTTGCAGTGCCGCACCCGCGGGATGACGCTGATGCGCATGCCGCTGACGGTATGGGGCATTTTCACCGCCACCGTTATGGCATTGCTGGCCTTCCCGGCGTTGTTCGTCGGCTGCGTCATGATGCTGCTGGACCGCCTTCTGGGCACCAGCTTCTTCATGCCGTCGATTGTCCAACTTGGGCAACAATTGTCCTACAGCGGCGGCAGCCCGATCCTGTTCCAGCACCTGTTCTGGTTCTTCGGACATCCCGAGGTCTATATTGTCGCCCTGCCGGCGTTCGGAATCGTCTCTGATTTGATCAGCACCCACGCAAGGAAGAACATCTTCGGCTACCGGATGATGGTGTGGGCGATCGTGGGCATCGGCGCGCTTAGTTTCGTGGTGTGGGCACACCATATGTACATCAGTGGCATGGACCCGTATTTCGGCTTTTTCTTCGCCACCACCACGCTGATCATCGCCGTCCCCACCGCGATCAAGGTTTACAACTGGGTGCTGACTCTGTGGCGTGGCAACATCCATCTCACCGTGCCGATGCTGTTCGCGCTTGGCTTCATCGTCACCTTCGTGAACGGCGGGTTGACCGGCCTGTTCCTCGGCAATGTCGTCGTCGATGTTCCGCTCTCGGCCACCCTGTTCGTTGTCGCGCATTTCCACATGGTGATGGGCGTCGCGCCGATTTTCGTCGTGTTCGGCGGCATCTACCATTGGTATCCCAAGGTTACCGGCCGAATGCTCGATGAGACGTTGGGCAAGATTCATTTCTGGGTCACGTTCCTGGGTGCCTATGCGATCTTTTTCCCGATGCACTACCTCGGTCTGCTGGGCGTGCCGCGCCGCTATTACGAACTGGGGGCGACGGCGTTCATTCCACCCTCGGCCGCGTCGCTGAATGTCTTTATCACCGTGGCCGCGTTGATCGTGGGCGCGGCCCAACTGGTTTTCCTGTTCAATTTGATATGGAGCCTGTCCAAGGGCCGGGCGCCCGGCGGCAATCCCTGGGGGGCCACCACGCTGGAATGGCAGACACCGCAAACCCCGCCGGGGCATGGCAACTGGGGCAAGGAATTGCCGGTGGTCTATCGCTGGGCCTACGACTACAGCGTGCCGGGCACCGAGCGGGATTTCGTGCCGCAAAATCAACCCGCTTCCGCACCAACCGCCTAGGTGCCCGCGCCGTGAGCGTCATCGTCCTGTTCCTGGCTGTGATCGCGATCATCGCGGGATGGTGGTTGTCGCAGCAGCGGCTGATGGCAAAGCCCTGGTTGGATGTTGGCTCGATCGGCGAAACACCGGCCTGGGGTGGATCGTCGGTACCGGCGGCGAAGGTTGGGTTGGGCGTGTTTCTGGCCGTTGCCGGCTGCCTGTTCGCGCTGCTGGTTAGCGCTTACTTCATGCGGATTGACATAGCGACAACGTCTGGGGCGACAACGACCGGGACGGTTTTGCGGACGATGCCGGTCCCAGGGCTGTTGTGGCTGAACACGGCCGTGCTGGTCGTAAGCAGCGTCGCGCTGCAATGCGCGCAGATCGCGGCCCGGCACGGCCAGCGAGACGCGGTGCGGGATGGCCTGCTGCTGGGGGGCGTATCCGCCCTGGTTTTTCTGGCCGGTCAGCTCCTGGTCTGGCGGCAGCTTGTGGACGCCGGTTATTTTGCCGCGAGCAATCCAGGCAACGCCTTCTTCTACCTGTTCACCGGGGTGCATGGACTGCACGTGACGGGCGGGATCGTGGCTCTGGGCAAGACGTTCGGAAAAGTCAGGAGCGGCGTTGCGATCGAGCGGCTGCGCCTGAGCGTGTGGTTATGCACCGCTTACTGGCATTTTCTGCTCCTGGTTTGGCTGGTTATTTTCGCCGTGCTGACGGGCTGGGCAGACGATTTCATCGTTATCTGCCGAACCCTGGTCATTTAGAGAGGATCACGAGCCGATGGCAAACCCTGCGCCGACCACCACGGTAGCCAGCCTCACGCGGCACGACGGCTGGGAACGCTTCGCCGCCGATTGGTCCTCCGACCAGCGGGCCTTCAAGACGGCGTCCTGGGGGAAGGTCATGATGTGGATCTTCCTCCTCAGCGACACCTTCATCTTCAGTTGTTTCCTGCTGTCGTACATGACGGTGCGGATGTCAACGACCGTGCCCTGGCCCAATCCCAGCGAGGTCTTCGCCTTGGAACTGGGCGGCAAACCGGTGCCGCTGATCCTGATCGCCATCATGACCTTCATCCTGATCAGCAGCAGCGGAACGATGGCGATGGCGGTCAACTACGGCTATCGCCGCGAACGTAGAACGACCGCGGCGCTGATGCTTGCGACCGCGGCCTTTGGTGCCAGTTTCGTCGGCATGCAGGCGTTCGAGTGGACCAAGCTGATCAGGGAAGGCGTCCGGCCTTGGGGCAACCCATGGGGCGCCGACCAGTTTGGCTCCAGCTTTTTCATGATCACCGGGTTCCACGGCACCCATGTGACGATCGGCGTGATTTTCCTGATCATCATCGCGCGAAAGGTGTGGCGTGGCGATTTCGACCGGGAAAGGCGAGGTTTTTTCACCAGCCGGAAGGGCCGCTACGAGAACGTTGAAATCATGGGTCTCTATTGGCACTTCGTCGATTTGGTCTGGGTGTTCATCTTCGCACTTTTCTATCTCTGGTGAGGAACGAATGTCACACGCAGCTACTCAGGCACATGCGGCAACGCCGGCCATCGCGCATGCCGAGGGCCAACAACATCCGATCAAACTTTATCTTGTGATCTGGGGGTGGTTGTTCGTCCTCAGCACCTGCTCTTATCTGGTCGACTACTTCGGTCTGCACGGCTATCTTAGATGGTTTCTGATTCTGCTGTTCATGATCCTGAAAGCGGGCCTGATTGTCGCGGTCTTCATGCATATGGCCTGGGAGCGACTGACCCTGATCTATGCAATTCTGCTTCCGCCCGTGGCGGTGTTGGTATTCGTGGGCATCATGGTATTCGAAGCGAACTACACGCTGTTTACCCGGTTGGATTTTTTCGGGACAGGACCCTAACCAGGATTGGGCGCGAAGCGCCTCGGTCTATCGCGCGCGCGGTCCGGCAATCCACGGCACCACACCATCCGCGCTCGTTTGGCCTGGTACACGGCCAACAGTCATCGCCCAATCGCGTTCGGCCGTCGTTAGTTCGTCCTGCACCTTCGCCCCTTTCAGGAACAGGCACACCCCATCGTCCGTCAGGAGCCGCGCCGCCAGTGGCAACAACCGGGGCAGGGGCGCCAACGCGTGCACGCGTGCGCGGTGACCAGAGGCGCGGGAGGCACCACCGCATCCTCGATCCGGCTGTCACGCTGTAGCCAATGCTGTTGGTGTGGACGGCCCCCGACGGCATCGATTGTGCCAGAATGAGGTCGTTGTTGATCTCAGACAGAGGAGACCGTCCGTGGAACAGATTAGCCGAATCGGGATGGATACGTCGAAGCACGTTTTTCAGCTTCATGGAGTGAATGCTGCCGAAGCGCCAGTTCTGCGCAAGAAGCTGCGGCGCAAGGAGATGGTAGCGTTCTTTGAGAA
>JAQGHW010000964.1 GCA_028291505.1 Rhodopila sp.
CGCAGCAGCGTAAACCCTGCGGTCAGGGCCCCAATCGGAAAGCGACGCGGCAACCCTGCCTCGGCTTTCCCGCCGTCGGTATCAGCGGCGCTTGGTCCCCGTCCGCTTGGATGTCGCCTTCACCGCATCCCGAACTTTCGCCGCAACCGGCACATCCGGGGCAACCGCGACATCCTCCACCAACGGAACATTCGCCGCAACCGGAACGTTCGCCGCAACCGGAACATCCTCCGCAACCGGAACATTCGCGGGCTGCTCCACCGGCCGGGTTCGCCCCAGATCGGCCAAGGCCGCCGCCACGCGGGTCATCACATCCCCCCAAACCCGAGGCACCGTCTGCCGGAACAGCCGCACCGTCGGATACCAGGGCGAGTCCCCACGCACCAGAAACCACCGCCAATCCGGCGAGGTCGCCAGCAGGATCCACACCGGCTTGCCCATCGCTGCCGCCAGATGACCCACGGACGTATCGACGGTCACCACAAGATCCAGGCATTCCAGTAGCGCCATCGTATCGTCATAGTCACGAACTTCGGCACCGATGTTGATCAGCGGCGCCCGCCCAAAATAACGCCCGGCCTGATCGGCCGAAGGTCCTTTCTGTAGCGACACCAGCGCCACGCCCGGCAGTGCGGCCAACGGAGCAAAGTCCGCCAGTTTCGACGACCGCCGCCGGTCGTTGTTATGCGTCGGCCGCCCCGCCCAGACGATCCCGATCCGCTTATGCGACCCCGGCGCCAACCGCCGCAGCCGCTCGGTCCAGCTCACGACCCGGGTCGGATCGGCCCGCAGATAGGGGATCGGCGCAGGCACATTATCCAACCGAGTGCCGTGCAGCCGAGGCAACCCGGACAGCGCACAGAACGCCTTGTACGGCGGGCAGTCCTCCCAGCGAAAGAAGATCCGGTCCGCCGGCAGCAACTGCCGCAGCACCGGCAACATCTCGGATGAGCACGCGATCGCCACATCAGGGCAACGTTCCAGCACCCACGGGATGTAGCGGCAAAACTGGATCACATCGCCAAAACCCTGGTCGGCGACAAGCAGCAACGTCCCCTCGGAAAACCCCACCCCATCCCATTGCGGCTTGTCCGTCGCCGGCATCAGCTTGGCCGCGCCGCCGATGCGGAACCGCCATTCGTATTCCTCCCACCCCTGCGCCAGGTCGCCCTTGATCAGCAGCGCCTCAGCCCGAGCGAAATGCGCCCCCGCAAGATCGGGATTCATCAGCATCGCGCGTTCGGCGCACTCGATACTCTCGTCGATCTCCACCCGCTCGTAATGAATGACCGCCAGATTATGCAGACACAGCGGATCACTAGGGGCCAACGCCACCGCCCGCCGCGCCGCCGTCACCGCCTCGTCCAGCCGATTCAGCGTGCGATAGACCTCACAGATGTTGCGCAGGTACAGCGCGATATCGACCCCGTGCTCGATCGCCCGTTCGATCTTCAACAGCGCCTCTTCCTGCCGCCCCAGGCGAAACGCAACGATGCCGGACATGTGCAGCGCATCAGGCTGGTTCGGCATGACGGCCAGGATATGATTCAGCAGCCGGTCGGCTTCCTCCACATTCCCGCCACGCTCCTGCCGCGCGGCGATCGTGAACAGCTCCGCCATCGGGACCGGAACCATCACCTCGCCCGCCCGCTGCAGCTTCCTGGCATCCGGCCGAGCCAGTTCCAATCCGGCCACTTCAGCTCGGGCCAGTCGCGCTTCGCCCATCGGTGCGACAACGTCCCGCGAGGGTGACTCCAGGTCCATTTCGTTACTCGACCGTATAACCAAGCCGCTCGATATGCGATTGCAGAATGGGAATCACGGGCTCCAGGTGTTGCCGATAATGCTTATACCGGAACCGTGACCGGTCATACAGCCGCTCCGTCACCTGAGCATAGCTCGCGGTGCGCGCATAACGCTGATTCTCGTGGAACTGCAAGCATTTCGGATCGAACGGTTCGCCAACGAAATCCAGCACCGAACGCACCGTCGCCTCCTGGTCCGTCACCATGTCCTCGTACCGCACCGGCAGGTAGCGCAGCGCCATCTCCGAACGATACATCTGCACCAGGTCCATCACCCGCACATAGTGCTTCGCCGCCGTTTCCAGAGCGCTGGCGCAGAAGAACCCATGAGTGAAATGATTGGACACCGCCGAGACCATGATATCCAGCGGATGGCGGATGACATGGATCAACGGCGCTTCCGGAAACAGCAGCGCGATCAGCCCGAGATGGGTCTCATTCAGCGGCATCTTGTCGGTGAACCATGCGGCCCCGGGCGCCAGGATCCCCATCTGCGCCACCTTTTGCAGGTAGTAGTCCCGCAGGTTGTCCAGCCCCGCCAGCTGATCGCCCATCCACAGTTCCGCCAGCGCCTCCGGATACCCCAGCGGACTGTTCAGCATCCGCGGCATCAACCCGGTCAGGTCGTTGATCAACGGCAGTTCGTCCCCAGCAACGATACGCGGATGCGCCGACAGCGTCTGCTCCATCAGCGTCGTGCCGGAGCGCGGGAACCCCAGCACGAAAATCGGCTGCGGAACGTCGTTGCGGACCGTCGCCCGCGGCAACGTTTGCAGCCGGCCGGCGGTGAAAAACCCACCCAGGCGACCCAGCAGATTCTCCGCTGCGCCATCCAGATACTGATGCCCGCTCAGTTCCCGCGACAGCCGCTTGCCTTCCTCGAACGCGGCAAACGCGTCGTCGTAGCGGCCCATTTGGTCGAGCAGCCGCCCCTTCTCGGCCAGCTCATTCGGCCCGAGCCGTCCGTCGATGGCCTGCTTCGCCATCTCATCCAGCAGCGCCAGCGCTTCGTCGTACAACTTCATCCGCCCCAGCAGCACCGCCCGCGACAGCAGCAACCCCGGATCGTTCGGCCACCGCTTTTCCATCCGGTCGAGAATCTCGCCGGCGGCCTCAAACTTCCGGTCCGCTTCCTCCAACCGAGCCCAGCCCAGCAACGTTTGCCGAATCTCCGGCGCAGCCGCGATCGACTCCTGATACAGCGCGCGACCTTCCTCCATCCGCCCCTGGTTCTTCAGGTTCCAGGCCAGGTTGGCCAGCAGGATGGGATCGCGCCCGCCGCTAAGCTCAAGCACCTTGCGATAGTGATATTCCCCAACCGGAGGACGCTGCGCCTCGGTCAGGATCATGCCCATCAGGTTATGCGCCTGCGGGTTTTGCGGTGCGATCCGCACGGCATTGCGCGCCTGCACCTCGGCCTCCTGGATCGCGCCCTTGCCCAGCAGCAGCAGCGCGAACTCGTTAGTGGCGGCGAAGTTGTTCGGGTCCAGCGAGACCACCCGGCGCAACAGCGCCTCGGCCGCCGCGTGCTTCCCCTGGTCCTTGCGGATCTGGTACAGCACAGTCAGCGCGCCAGGACGGTCGGGTGCGAGTTCCAGCACATCCAGGCACAGCCGTTCCGCGGTCTCGATCGCGCCCTGGCGGTGCGCCACCACCGCCCGTTCCACCAGCGGCATCAGGTGGCGCGAGGATTCCGGCGGCGGCATCGCGGCCGGGTTCATCGCACAGCAACGGGCGGCGCGGAGCCCGCTTCCGCACGGGCACATCTGAAATGCTGGTTGCGACATAAGAGCGTTCATCCCAATGGCGGCATCAGGCCCGTCGCCGCCGTTCCGTATAGCGATCCGGGACCCTCGCCGTCAGCCCTTATGTTCGCGCTGCCTGTATCGCCGCCCAAACTCGCCCCGGGGTCGCCGGCATGTCGAAATGCCGGATCCCTAGCGGCGCCAGCGCGTCGTTGATGGCGTTCATCGCCGCCCCCAGAGCGCCCACGGTCCCCGCCTCCCCCACGCCCTTCGCGCCCAGGGGATTGACCGCCGTCGGCACTTCTCGTGTCGCCAGGCGAAATTCGGGATACTCGTCGGCCCGCGGCATCTGATAGTCCATGAAAGAAGCCGTCAGCATCTGCCCGGAGGCCGGGTCGTGCGTGATCACCTCGCCCAGCGCCTGCCCGACGCCCTGGACGACCCCGCCGTGGATCTGGCCGGCAACGATCATCGGGTTCAGCACCCGCCCGAGTTCCTCGACCGCGCTGTAGCGGATGATTTCGGTCACGCCGGTTTCCGGGTCGATCTCGACTTCGCAGATATGAGTGCCGTTCGGGAAAGTGCAGGCAGTGGGCGTGAATTCTCCGGACTCCACCAGACCACCTTCCTCACCGGGCGGAATATGCGCCGGGTCATGGACAGCCCGAGCCACGTCAACGAGCGAAACGGACCGGTCCGTGCCGGCAATGGTGAAGCGCCCACCCGAGAATTCGACATCCACCACCGCGGCCTCCAGCAGTTCCGCGGCAACCCGGCGGGCTTTCTCGATCACCTTGTCGACCGCCAGCGACACCGCCGACCCGCCGATACACAGCGCCCCAGACCCCCCATTTCCCTTGCCGCTCGGTAGCAGGTCGGTATCGCCGCCCTCCCACCGCACCTGCTCTGGCGCCACGCCGAACCGATCGGCGACAAGCTGGGTCATCGTCGTCTCCAGCCCCTGCCCCACCGACATCGATCCCGACCGCAACACCAACGAGCCGTCTTCGGCCAGCCGAACCGTCGCGAGGTCCTTGGCCGGGCGCAGGAAAGGTCCGCCGGCGACCTCGATGCAGTTGCACAATCCGATACCGCGCAGCTTGCCCCGTGCCGCCGCCGCCACTCGCCGTTCCTCGAATGTATCGAACTCGGACAGCGCCGTCGCCTCCTGCATGTTGCCTTCGAATTCGCCGCAGTCGTAAGTAAAGGTCAGCGCGGTCTTGTACGGCATCGCCGCGGGCGGGATCAGGTTGCGCCGGCGCAGTTCATATGGGCTGATCCCCAGCTCGCGCGCCGCGACATCGATCACCCGCTCGATCGCATAGGTCGCTTCCGGCCGCCCGGCTCCCCGATACGCCGCCGTCGGCACCGTATGCGTCAGCACCCCACAGACCGCGGCCGAGATGAACGGAATCTGATACACCCCCGCGATCCCGCCGATATTGCCCACCCCCCAGCCGGACCGCCCGGAGACATACGCCCCCAGATTGACATCCCACCGCAGTTTCAGCGCGGTAAACCGCCCGTCCGCATCCAGCCCGAGCGAAGCACTGATCCGCATTTCCCGCGCCTGTTCGTCGGTGAGGAAACCCTCGGTCCGATCCGAAATCCAGCGCACCGGACGACCCAGACGACGCGCCGCCCACGCCACCAGAACCGACTCAAGATGAACCCCGGATTTCATCCCGAACGATCCGCCGACATCGCCCGGCAGCACACGGATATCCGTGGGCGCGACCTGAAAGTTCCCGCTCGCCATCCCGTTGCGCAGTGCGAACGGCGACTGATGCGACGCATGCACCTCTATCCGTCCGTCGGCGGCAATGCACGCCCAGGCGCCGCGCGGCTCCATCGAGTTCGCAGTAACACGTGACACGGTGAAATCCAGCGTCGTTACATGCGTCGATCCCTCGAGCGCCGCGCCCGCCCCCTCGGCGTCGCCGCGTTTCCACAGAAAGCCGATGTTGTCCGGCACGTCGTCCCACACCGCCGGCGCATCATCCCGCATCGCCGCGACGG
>JAQGHW010000970.1 GCA_028291505.1 Rhodopila sp.
CGCAGCAGCGGAACGGCGCGGCGGAAGTCCTCGATGCTTGACCCGCCTGCCCCCATCCAGCCGTCGGCGATCCCGGCCGCGCGGCGAATGGCGTCGGGATGTCCGACGCCCATCCAGATCGGCAACGGCTTCTGCACCGGGCGGACACCCAGCCTGCCGCCGTCCAGGTGGTAGAAGCGGCCGTGGTGGGTGACCTTCTCCTGGCTCCACAGCGCCCGGATCAGATCGATCTGCTCCCGAAACCGGGCGACACGGCCGTCCTCGGGGATCTGGAATTCACGAAGGTGCCGCGGCTGCCCAATCCCCACACCCATAAGCGCTCGACCGCCGCTGACATAATCCAGTGTCGCCCACTGGTGAGCAGCCAGACGCGGGTCGTGCACCGGTAGCACCAGAACGGACGCGCCAAGGCCGATCCGGGTCGTGATCGCCGAGGCGTAAGTCAGCACGGTCAAGGGATCGAAGGACGTAACGTGATCCAGGGTGTTCTCGGTTACCCACAGATCGCGAAATCCCAGTTCATCGGATCGAATCGCGACGGTCCGAACTGCATCCACGCCGATACTGTCGGGCGAACGATGCGGCAGTGACATGCCGAATGGAATCAGGTCCTTCAGTGCCATAAGATCGGTCCTAGGTTTTTTCGATGATTTCCATTTGCGCGCCGTCCGTCGCCGCCACGAAGGCAACCCGGTTGCCGCTGCTCCCCTTGAGTTCCTCCAGCACCGCCACACCATTTTCGCGCAGCTTCGCCAATGTCCCGGGGTAATCGTCGGTCGTCACCGCCATATGTTCGATGCCGTAATGCTGCTCGTGGTTCTGCTCGGTTATAAGTGTGGTGATGTTGAGCTGCGTCCCGTGCAGATCGAGTTGCCAGCCGCGGCCCGGCATCTCCGTCTTCTTCGTGGCGCCGTAATTTTCGATGTAATATTGAACGGTCGCCGCGACGTCGCGGGTCTTGATGTGCACGTGCTGGAAGCTGATTGTCATTGCCGTTTCCTCTCGTGGTCGGTCATTGAGGGAAGGCTAGATCGGTTTCCAGGAGACGGGAAGCGTGCGATCCTACCCGAGCACGAGATCGTCCCGGTGCACCATCTCGTCACGGCCGCGCCAGCCCAAGATTGTCTCGATCTGGTCAGAGCGGTGGCCGGCAATCCGTTCGGCATCGGTGCTGGCATAGGCGGACAGGCCTCGCCCGAGGACCGCACCATCCGGCCCGGCGATCGTCACCGGATCGCCTCGCTCAAACGTGCCCTCCACCGTACGCACGCCGGCCGGCAGCAGCGACCGCCCGTTCGCCAATGCGCGCGCCGCGCCGGCATCAACCGTCAGGACGCCCAGCGCCGACAGCGATCCCGCGATCCAGCGCTTGCGGGCGGTGCGGCCTTCGGGCACCGGCAGAAACCAGGTGCAGCGGGCGCCGCGTTCCAAGGCTTGCAAGGGGCGCTCGACGTTGCCGATCGCGATCGCCATGGCGCAGCCGGCCTGGGTCGCGATCCGAGCGGCGACCAATTTGGTGCGCATGCCGCCGGACGAATAGCCGGGCGGAGGCTCGCCGCCCATCGCCTCGATCTCCGGCGTCAGCGCTTCCACCACAGGAATGTGTGCAGCGGAAGGGTCTCTGCGCGGGTCAGCGGTATACAGCCCGTCGATGTCGGATAGCAGGATCAGTTGGTCCGCTTGCAGCATCTCGGCCACCCGAGCCGCCAGACGGTCGTTGTCGCCGAAGCGAATTTCCGCTGTCGCGACCGTGTCGTTTTCGTTGATCACCGGGATGCAGCGCAGCGCCAGCAGCGTGTTGAGAGTTGCACGGGCGTTCAGGTAGCGGCGGCGGTCCTCGGTGTCGTCCAGGGTCAGCAGCAACTGCGCGGCCGTTAGGTCACGCGCGGACAGTGCCTGGCTCCAGGCCTGTGCCAGCCGGATCTGTCCAACGGCAGCAGCGGCCTGTTTTTCCTCTAACTTTAGGCGCTTCTGGGTCAAACCCAGGGTGCGGCGTGCCAACGCTATGGCGCCGGAGGAAACCACGATGACGTCGGTGCCACGATCCCGCAACGCGAGGATGTCAGCCGCAACGCTGTCCAGCCAGGCGGTGCGAGGTGCTGCCTCCTCCTGGTCGACCACCAGGGCGCTGCCGATTTTCACGACGATGCGTTGTGCCCCCGCGATCGACGGAATCACGCCGCTTGCTCCTGCCTCGACAGGTGGATGGTGTTCTGCAGGACGCGCAGGATTTCCGGAACGCCCTGACCGGTGGCGCCGGACAGCAGGTAAACGGGCCGGCCGGATGCCTTGCGCAGGGCAGCCATGCGAGAGGACGTTTCGCGCGGGGTCATGGAATCGGACTTATTCAATCCGATGATTTCGGGCTTTTCGGCCAGACCACCGCCATACGCGGACATTTCACCGCGGACCGTGCGCCAAGTCTTGACCACGTCGCCGGCGGCTCCGTCGACCAGGTGCAGCAGCACGGCGCAGCGCTCGACGTGGCCGAGGAAGCGGTCGCCAAGGCCGGCACCCTCATGCGCGCCCTCGATCAGGCCGGGAATATCGGCCAGGACAAACTCTTCCGACGTGGAGAGCCGGATGACGCCAAGCTGCGGATGCAGCGTGGTGAACGGATAGTCGGCGATCTTGGGACGCGCGGCTGAGACAACCGACAGGAACGTGGATTTGCCGGCATTGGGCAGTCCAACCAGTCCAGCATCGGCGATCAGCTTCAGGCGCAACCAGACCCAGCGTTCCTCACCTGGCCAACCCTTCGTCACCTTGCGCGGCGCCCGGTTGGTGGATGTCTTGTAATGCGCATTGCCGAAACCGCCATCGCCGCCGCGCAACAGGGTGATGTGTTTGCCGGCTGTATCCATGTCGGCGAGCATCGTCTCCTGGTCGTCGGCGAAGATCTGCGTGCCAATGGGGACGGTGACGACGATGTCGCGCGCGCCCGCGCCGGTGCGATCCGATCCCGCCCCATTGCCGCCCTTGGGCGCTCGGAAATGCTGCGTGTAGCGGAAATCGATGAGCGTATTGAGGTTGTGTTCGGCCACGAAGATGATGTCGCCGCCCTTGCCGCCGTTGCCGCCGTCCGGTCCACCGAATTCAATGAATTTCTCCCGCCGGAACGCGACCACACCGTCGCCGCCGTCGCCGGAGCGCAGGTAGATCTTGGCCTGATCGAGGAATTTCATCGGTGGGGGGACTTCATGACGGGTTACCAGAAACAGAACGGGGGCCGGCGATGCACCGGCCCCCGCTGAACGATCAAATGGGGTCGGTGCTACTCGGCGGCGAGCGGCAACTGCTCCGAAGCAGCGTGCGGCTCCACCGAGATATGCACTTTGCCCTCGGACTTGCGGGTGAATTTTACCTTGCCGTCGATCAGGGCGAAGATCGTGTGGTCGCGGCCGAGGCCCACATTGGTGCCGGGATACCACTTGGTGCCGCGCTGACGGACCAGGATGTTACCGGCGATGACGGCCTCACCACCGAACTTCTTGATGCCGAGGCGCCGGCCTTCCGTATCGCGCCCGTTGCGGGACGAGCCACCTGCCTTTTTATGTGCCATGGCGGACTACTCCTGGGTGTTTTCGACAGCTTCGGGGGTCTCGCCGGAGACGATGGCGAGGGATTCGGCGGCGTCCAGCGCAGCCGGCGGAACCGTGTCCGCCTGGGTCTCGACCGGTGCGGCCTCGGCAGAGGCGCTGTAGGTCTGGCCGTTGGCGTTGATGCCGCCAATGCGCAGCACGGTGACATGTTGGCGATGGCCATTGCGGCGGCGACTGTTCTGCCGGCGGCGCTTTTTGAAGATGATGACCTTGTCGAGGCGGTCCTGCGCGATCACAGTCGCGGTGACCGAGGCATCCGCCACGATCGGCGATCCGATGGTGAGGTTGCCGTCAATGCCCACGGCCAGCACGTCGGTAAACGTGATGGTGCCACCGGCTTCGGCATCCAGTTTCTCGACTTTCAGGACCGCGTTGGGGGTAACGCGGTACTGCTTTCCGCCAGTGCGGATGACAGCGAACATGGGACCAAACTTTCCAGACACTACGATCGAAGCAACGCAAGCCGCCCGGGGCGATGAGGCACCCGGCGGCCGGAAGCGCGCGTTATAGCCGCGCAGGTCGCGCTGTCAACCGCCAAGATCGGCCAAAACATTAAGCCAGTCAGCAACTTGCTCATGTCACCGTGGCAAACCGTCGTCGTCGGCACCCCTCCATCTGGCGCCCAACCGCCAAACCCCGTAATCCTCCGGCAGGGAGCGATTCGGGTCCGTGGACTACGTCTTTCATTTTGGCGACATATGGGCGGCACGGGACGAGCTGATCGACGGCACGCTTCTGACGTTGCGGCTGTCCGCCCTCGCCATGGTGCTCAGCCTGATCGTCGCGGTGGCCGGCGCCTTCGCCCGCACCTCCGGCCCAGCCTGGCTTCGCGCCATCGTCGCGGCCTATGTGGAGCTGATCCGGAACACCCCGTTCCTGGTCCAGATCTTCATGATCTTCTTCGGCCTGCCGACCCTCGGGGTGCGCCTGGATGCCAACACTGGCGCGCTGATCGCCATGGTGCTGAACGGCAGTGCCTACACGATCGAGATCGTCCGCGCCGGCATCGAATCCATCGGCCACGGCCAGACCGAGGCAGCCTACGCGCTCGGCCTGAACCGCTTCCGCACCTTCCGCCTGATCATCCTGCCCCAGGCCCTGCGCGTTGTCGTTCCTCCGCTTGGCAGCCAGTTCATCCTGCTAATGCTCAACTCATCGGTCTGCTCGGTCATCTCCGCCGATGAACTGACCGCCGCCACGCAGGATATCCAGGCCCGCACGTTCCGCCCGTTCGAGGCGTTCATCGTCGCCACCGGAATCTATTTCTGCCTGTCCATGCTGTTTTCGGGCGCTTTCTCCGCCGTTGAGCGCTTCGCCTTCGGGGCTCCGCGGGACGGACGCCGGTGAGGCAGTTCAACCTCGGCGATTTCGAATTCCTGCTGCTGGCCACACGCTGGACCATCCTGCTGTCGCTCTATGCGGCGATTGGCGGGGGTATCGTCGGCCTGGCCATCGCGTTGATGCGGACATCCGGCAGCGCCGCTTTGCGCTGGATCGCGGTGGGCTACATCCGGGTGTTCCAGGGCACGCCGCTGCTGCTGCAACTGTTCCTGGTGTTTTTCGGCGGCGACATGCTTGGGATACCGTTGGGCGCGTGGATGTCGGCGATCCTTGGGTTCAGCCTGAATGCCGGCGCGTTCCTGGGCGAGATCTGGCGCGGTGCGATCCAAGCCGTCCCAAACGGCCAGATCGAGGCCGCCAAGGCGCTCGGGCTTCACTTCGTGCCGCGTATGCTGCGCGTGGTCCTGCCTCAGGCGTTGCGCGTGGCGATCCCGCCGACGGTCGGCTTTTTGGTGAACCTGATCAAGAGCACCTCGCTCGCCGCGATCATCGGCTTCGTGGAGCTGACGCGCG
>JAQGHW010000001.1 GCA_028291505.1 Rhodopila sp.
AACCGACCATTGCCCGGGTGGGACTTGCACCCACAAGGTGATCACGCCCTTCGGGGCGCACCGGATTCCACAGAGAGTGAAGCAGAGCCCTCTGGGCTACGAGATGACTATTCTGCCTAAGGTGAGCGCACCCGAGCGCGCTGATTTCGTGCTCCATACCTTGGCAGCGTAGTCGATCCGACTGCTGCCATTCGCTCCGTGCGCTCGGTTGTGTCGGCGCACAAGCCCCATTCTGGTAATTGGGCGCGGGTGTCGCATGCCGCCAAGAGGCAATCACCCCCGCCTGCCAAGCGCCGTGATCTCCCGGATCTTGCGCAAGGATTTTCCCTGTCCAGAAACCTCGATCAGCGCGACCATGCACGGCCTGGACTGACACAGTTCGCCGCCGTGGAAGCCGCTGCATCTCAGCCGGTCGATCACGCGGCCGATGCGGGTTTTCTGGCCATACTGGTCAGCCAGATGACCTGCAGGGCGATATGACGGCGACATCGTCCGCACCGGATCTCCAGGTGCCAGTTCCTCATGTCGCCGATCGGCGTCGCCGGCACGGGCAGGGCGCCATAGGGCAACTCCGGCATGGTTCACGCGTCGGCACTCTGCAGCGGGATTCTAGCGACCATCAAGCCGGCGCCGCGCAGCTCCTCCATCAGGTGCTCGGCGGATACGCCGCTCAGGTAGAGTTCGGCCGTCCGCGAGAGCCTGCCGGCATGCGAAATGGCGCCCCGCAGCACCGCGGCGACCTCCTCGTCAGTCACTGCGGGGCGCGGATCCGGGAAGAGGGCGGGCTGTTCCATGGGTGAGAACATACAACGAACTTTGAGAGAGTCGAGTCGGCTTTGGGGCGTCAGGTGTGTGTGATGGCGGCGGCCCAACGGAAAGGGCGGTCGTAAGGCCGCCCCTTCTATTTCAGCAATCCCAGTTCGCGGCTTTATGAAACCACCTGGACCGAGCAAGGGCGTAGGCGCATGCTCCTGGACGTGAACGTATTCCCCGGCATTGCTGCGGATGCGCGATCGCAAGAAGACCGACCATATGGATCGATCCAAAATCAAGGGAGGAGACAACATGAACATCAGTCGTCGTCATTTATCGGGGCCGTTGCCCATACTCGGGCTGGCCGCGCTTGGTCTGCTGGGAGCCAGGGCGGCGCAGGCAATGTCGGCGGACGAGGAGGCCGTAGCGAAGCGGCTCGAGGCGTTTCGGGCGGCCCAGGTCGCAGCCGACGCAAAGGCGCTCGAAGGGCTCTGCGCGCCGGAACTGAGCTACAGCCACTCAGACGGCCATGTGGAAGACAAGGCTACCTTCATCAGAAACGCCACTTCGGGGAAATCGAAAACGCTGTCCCTGCTATACCAGGATCCCTCGATCCGCGTGGTCGGCGATGTCGCGATCGTGCGATTTCATTGGGTGGGCGAGAGCGAGTCCGTCCCTGACGGCAAGAAGAGCTCCACCAATCTGCACATCTTGATGAACTGGCAAAAGCAAGGTGACGAGTGGAAGTTGCTATCTCGTGCGTCTACCAAACTCTAATTCCGAAATGGGCTGCGGCGCATTTGCGATAGGCTGTTTGCTGAGGCTCTCTCCTGCGGGGCAACGCCCGCCGATTTGCACCGGGGTTGCGCCAGACCCCCCAATGCACCGCATTGTCCCGCTCCTCGCCGGCGGCGCCTTTACTCAGCTCGTTTCCATCTGAACAGAACGCTGGCGCGAGCTCTGACGGAACCGACCGAACAGCACCTCGGGCACCCGTTCCGCAAACTGGCTGGGAAGCCGCGGAAACCATGCTCGCGACCGTGATCGGTACGGGAATCGACCGTTTGGAGCGGGAGGCCCGCACCCTGCGGACCTGCAGGTCCTGGCTATTGCGAGCGATCAAGTCGGTCGAGACACCGAAGCGGCGATAAGCAGCACTGAATTTCTGCTTGCCTCGACTCGGACGGATCGGATTCAAGCTCCTCGGTTGAGAGGGGTGAGCGGATGGCCAACGAATTCTGGATGAGCGACCGGCAATGGGCGGTGTTGGAACCGCTTATTCCGATGAACCGGCGCGGCGTGAAACCGCAGCGCAACCGAGAGATTATCAGCGGAATTCTGCATGTTTTGCGGGTCGGGTGCCGTTGGCGCGATTGTCCGGAGGTGTACGGTCCGCACACCACCGTCTACAATCGGTTCAACCGATGGTGGGCGGCGGGCATCTGGCAGAAGATGCTGGAAGCGCTGGCGGATCCCGGCGCCTGCGGATCGCAGAGCATCGACAGCACAATCGCCAAGGCACGCCGCTGTGCCGCCGGCGGAAAAGGGGGGCCCAGG
Organism: Rhodopila sp.; assembly: GCA_028291505.1. Classification (GTDB taxonomy): domain Bacteria; phylum Pseudomonadota; class Alphaproteobacteria; order Acetobacterales; family Acetobacteraceae; genus Rhodopila. Next base: position 2,311 of record JAQGHW010000001.1, read on the forward strand.
AGCAAGCGATCGGCCGCAGCCGCGGCGGGCGGACAACCAGAATCCATGCCGTCGCCGACGCCTCTGGCCGTCTGATCAGCTCCAGTCAAAAGGGCGATGTCGGTTTCGCCATTCTCTTCAAATGGTGGATTTAATTGAGTCCGGAGCCTAGAGCGTGGAACCCCTGTACCAGGACGTTTTCGGCCGGACGGGAAATGGGTCTGACCGGCGATGTTGTCTGGCGCGCCCGGGAATGAGTATTAACCGGCTTTACTGAAACGGGTGGTCTCAGGTTCTTGAAGTCAGGAACGTCTTCAAGTTGAAACTCTGTCCATAAATGGCATAGGCCGAGAAATATGGCGGACTGGTCTCCAACACCAATTGCGCACCGGTAAGGTTGAACGGCGGCTTGTCCAGACACAGGACCGAAAAGTGGGCAAGGCGGGAACTTGCGCCGTGCGGTTTGTCCCGGTTGATTTGATAGTGCTGAAAATCATCAGGATGCACCTCGGTGATCAGCGCGTATTTGTACTTGGACAGTTTTGCGAGGGTGGCGCTGACCTGCGCGTTTGAAAGATGCTGGAAGACCTCTCGGACCAGGCAAAGATCGCCGTCCGGCAACGGGCCCGCGGTGATATCGGTGCACTGAAATCGCACACTCGGACTGCCATAGCGCCGCATGTTGTCGGCTATCAGCAAATCGACGACGTCCACGCCGGTGTAGCTGACGCCGGACGCTGCGATCAGGCTGCCCACCCGGAAATCGCCACAGCCGAGGTCGACAACGCTGTTGACGTCGCGATCCTTCATGAACTGTGTGACGAATTCGGCGTACGGCCTGGCGGCTTCCTCGTTTGATCCGGGACCCGAAAAGAAAACCCCTGGCGTGCCGCCCCACATGCCCTCGGCGTAGACCTTGGCGAACACATCCTGGGCGCTGAGGTGCCGGTTGGGCGCAGCCTTGAAATCCGCCCGGATCCGGCGGGACAGTCGTCGCAGCGACTTCGGCGCCAGATCTTTTATTCGTTCGCTGACGTTCATTTCAAATCACCACGGCCAAGCATATACAACAATTCATTGCACACCCGCCAAGTAGGCACGATACTGGCCAAGTAGGCACGATACTGTCAGACAAGGCAAGCGCCTATTTGGTATAGTAACAGCAGTATCACCGATCGTAATCGTCTTGCCCCCGGACGTTCCGCGTTGGCCAGCTGACTTTCCGGGCCTGATCGGCTCCGGCATTCGATTGATCCTGGCCTATGTAGAACTTGGTGTCTGTTTGTAGTGAGCACGAGCCAGCCGGTGCTGGCACGATTGCAACCTGGGATTGGATTGAAGGTGGCGCCCGAGAGGACGACAAGCCATCGCGCAATCGTCGTCAACAACACCGAGGCCACACACTACGGGCACTGCCGTCCGTCCCACCAAGACATCTCCTGGCTCGTGGGATGCGTTTGCCGATGTTGACGTTTTCGTCGACGAGTTCCTGACGGAACTCGCAGTCATGGCGAGGATTGGCACACGGCGGCAGCCTTCTGGGGCCAAGCCGCCGCTAGCCGGAGCGGCGCTGCGCAAGGCCGCGCTCGTTCTTGACGCCAATCCGATAGTTGGGGCTCCCGGGCGGACCGCACAGCGAATAGCTCCGAGTGACGGCGGGAGCATCCGGACTCGGCTTCACGCGGACCACGATATGTTGGCCCGGTAGTGCCGGAGGTAGCGGCGACCCGTCTTCGGCGGCGAACTCGAACGATCGGACGTCCGCGCTTTCCTCGCGCGAAGCCACGATCACAACCGGGCGAAAGCCACGCCACGCAAGGGGTGCCGACGCGCCGGCCCGAGGCCAGCGTTGCCCGTTGTGCCTCCCGCTTCGGCAGCGGCGAGCAGCCCCTGCATCGAGCGTTGCCAGCCCGGGCTGAGCGCCGGAATTCGGACTGCGCGGCGTAAGGCTTCGAGCGGGTGCTCCGCCGAGTAGAGGAGGGCATCGATCTCAGCGACCGTCATGCGCTCGGGGCCGTCAGAGAGCTTCACGATGCAATCGCCAGCGCCGATCTCGCCTTCCTGGATGACATGGAAATAGAAGCCGATGGTGCGCAACCAGCAGCGCTGACATCTCCGGGCGTTCCAGCCTGATGCCAACCCTGTAGCAGGTGTCGCGCGGCTGGCTGACTTCGAGGACGATACCGGCGATCCTGAAGCGATCGCCGATGCAGACCTCGTCATCGGCGAGGCCCTCCGCTGTGAGGTTCTCGCCGAAGATCCCGGTCACGAGATCCGACCGCCCAAGATAGCTCGCCCAGTAGTGGTAGGATTTTAGCTGATAGACCATGCTCGCCGCCATGGCCGCCGAGGTCCCCTTGGCAGTCGCCATCGAGATCCAGCCGGCCGGCGAAAATCCGCCCCGTCACCGGCTTCTTCCAGATCGCCGTCCCGACAGTCCTGCCTTGCCACGCGACGTCCTGAGGAAGTCCGACATTAAC
>JAQGHW010000054.1 GCA_028291505.1 Rhodopila sp.
TTCGGACGGCTTGGTGTAGATCCCGTTCCAGAACGAGGCGTGCTTGCAACCGGGCATCCATGTCCGGCTCGAAAAAACGGTAGGTGCCACGCTGGTCCAGTTTGGCACGGTAAAGGGCGGTATCCGCGCTCTTCAGCAGCTTTCCCGCCGAGCTGCCGTCATGTGGGGCGACCGCGATGCCGACGCTGGCCCCCACGATGATGCTGTGACCCTCAAGATCAAAGGGTTCGCTCAGAGTCCGAACGATCCGCTGCGCCAGTTCCCCCGCGCTTTCAGGCCGGTCCAACCCAATCACCAGAACTGCGAACTCGTCCCCGCCGAGGCGAGTAACAGTGTCGACCTCACGCACACAGGCCTGGAGTCGCACCGCCACGGATTGCAGTAGCGCATCACCGACAGGATGACCAAAGGTGTCGTTAACAGTCTTGAAACGGTCGAGGTCGAGACAAAGCACCACACATCCCTGCCCTCGGTCGGACAAGGCGAGCGCTTGTTCCATCCGCTCGTTGAACAAAACGCGGTTGGGCAGCCCGGTCAACCCATCGTGGCGAGCCATGTAGACGACTCGTGCCTCGGCACGCCGACGCTCGGTGATATCCTCATGCGTCGCAACCCATCCGGCATCCGGCATCGGCCGGTGGTGTATGGCAATCATCCGCCCATTCGCAAGTTCGACAACCGTATCTGACGCTATATTCGACACCTGCAATGTGTTACGCCAGTCAATGTAGTCACTTGCGGCCATTTTGGGGCCTGATCCGGCCGCGATGCGGATGTCGACGATCTCCAGAAGCGAGGTGCCGGGACCGATGATGTTCGGAGGAAGAACATAGATCTCGCTGTAGCGGCAGTTTGCAACGATCAGCTTCCGAGTGCCCGAGAAGAAACATAGTCCCTGGGACATATTGCTTAGAGCCATGTCGAAGCGTTGATTGGTTCCTTCAAGGCGCCTCCAGGTCTCCTCGCGTTCGATAGCCAGGGCGCATAGATGAACACTCGCTTCAACCACACGGCGTTCGAACACCTTTGGCGCTCGGCAAGCTCGATAGTAGAAGGCAAAGGTGCCCAAGACGCGGCCGTCGCCGCCTTTGATTGGACTTGACCAGCAAGCCCGGAGGCCAGCCGCGAGCGGCATCGCCTTGAAACGTGCCCATCGCGGATCGACGTCGATGTCACAAATCTCGACTGAACGCCCATAATAGGCGGCAGTGCCGCACGAGCCAACATCCGGACCAATTTGAATTCCGTCGAGAGCCCGGGAATACGCCTCAGGAAGGCTCGGACCCGCCAGAGGGCGAAGCCGTCCTTCGTCGTCGACGGTCAGTACCGAGCACACAACCGCCGGCAGGATTCGCTCTATACTGCGGCATAGGAGTTGGACAACACGATCAAGCGGCTGACCAGATGCAACAGCTTCAAGCACCTCACATTGGAGCGCATATAATGCGTTCGAAGCCCTGATGGTCCTGCTTGGCAAGCGGGATTTGTCGAGGTGATCCGGGCCCGTCATGGACGAGATGGCCGGAGAACATTGCATACCTTTAGGTACCTTTGAAGATGGGCTGGCCGTAACCGTTACTCGCCTATAGGAAAATGGTTACTGACTGGTTAATGTGCCCAAATCACATTCCCGCCGCGAGTTCGTATCCGCTGATCCGGGGTGTGCGGGCGGACCCGAAGGATCGAAGGGACTGCCGCAAGATTGGGGGTCAGGCGGCGATCGTCGCCGCCGGGGATGCCGGCGGGCAGGGGCGCTGGACGCGCCGCGACAGCGGTCCGGCAGTACACCCTTTCGCATACCCTCGTTTGCGAAACGTCTCTTTCCGTCAGATTTTATCCACTAGTACCCGATCGCAGAGAAGCGTGAGTCGCGACGCGACCACGATACGCCGCGTGAATCGGCGACTTCAAACCAAAACCGACGTATCGCGCTTCTATGATGCGCGATACTAGGACTCTCAGTTTCCTTTCGATCAGCCAAGGGGATTGCGTCGCGCTACGACGTAGGGTTGGTTGGCAAGATCGGGCGACAGACCCGGAAACAGGTCGGCCCTTTGGGCGCCACGAAGCTCGAAGTAGTACTGGAGGGGGAACGCGGTGGCGGTGTAGGTGGCCGGGATGCTGGCGGAAAACGCACCGTCGGCGGCGGTAGCCTCGGCAACCTGCCACACCTCCGCCTGGTTCACGTGGCGATAATGCAGCCGTACGGTCTCAATGTCCTGATTGGCGACGACGAGTGTCAGCTCCAGCGGTTGGCTTGGCGCGAAGCCGGTTGGCCCGACAATGCGTGCGTCGACCCGGCTACGTGGCCCGCCGGCGAGCACGTGGCCGATCGAGGCCCAGATTCGATCCCGGTCGCCGTGAACCTCGCCGCTCGTGTCGCCGCCGATGCGCGCCATCTCTGCGATGTCGGCGTCGATGGCGGGCAAGCGGTCGCGCCAGTGGCCGCGCAGCCAGGGTTCCGGGCCGTAGGACACGTCCACCGCATAGACCTGCGCCGCTTCTGCGGCCCTCGCCCAGGCCGTCCTGGCAGCGCGGTAGCATCGCAGCGCAGCCTGCGCGGCTTCGGGCACCTGCGTCTGCACGAACACCGTCCACAGCACGCCGCTGCGCAGCTTGGCTGCGAAGAACCGGCCGATCGCCGCCTGGATGCGCACGTCGACCACCAGCCGGCGCAGTTCGGGATTGCCGGACGCCACGCCATCGATCATGTGCAGCCCCGCCTCGGCATCCGTGGCCAGTGTGTCCAGCCATTGCGCCACCTCGACCGGGGAGTAGCGCGCATCCAATTGGCCCGACAGCAGGCCATGCGCGTACTCGTCGATGCGGGAGAACATCTGCGCGTCGAAGCTTTCAACCGTGCCGAAGCGTGGCGGCTTGGGTGTGTCGTAGTACGGGCGGCCGGGATCGTCCTGTACCACCGACATGTTGGTATAGATCTCGGGCCAGTATGAGTTGTTCGATGCCGACGGCCCGTGCGCCGATGTAATCAGCGCCAGGATCCGGCTGGCCTTCGACAGTGCTGCCTCGGCCGGAGCCGCCACGGGACCGAAGTTGCGGACGAAGGCGCGCTGCCATCCCTCGGCAGGCGCGTCGGGGTCGTAGGTCAGGCGTCCCCACAGCCGGTACGTCAGGGCGTATTTCTGCCAGTCATAGGCCGGGACAATCGACGGATCGGTGTAGGCCAGGCGGCCGCCCGGGCGGCCCGAACCCATGCGCCCCTTAAACGAAAGCGGCTCGTCGAGCTCAACCCCGTCGGCGCCGCAGAAGCTGGAATATCGGCCGTAGCCGGCGAAGAACACCGGATCCGCCCAGAGCAGCACGCGCTGCGTGCCGGGCCAGATACGGAACAGCACGCCGTACTTGCGGTCCTCATTGAGGAGATCGGCGTAGCTGTAGCGGGTGAACTTGCGGTTGCCCTCGCTCAGCGAGAAATGCGGATCATTGGCGCCACCTGGCGGCGGCATGTCGACGGCGCGGATCGCCGACTCCTGGTACGGCAGGCCAAGATGTTCGCCCAGGTATTTCGGCGATACTTTCACCGGCATGCCGGTGGCCAGCGCGATGTCGATCGTACGCTGATCGATGCCCTTGGCATGCATGTCGATCTCGACCGGCCGGCCGGCGGTCGGGAAGGCATCGAACACAGTCTTCCAGAAATCGTAGGCGCCCTCGGGAATGCCGCTCTCGCCATGGATCCGCAGCGTGACGCCACGGATCTCGGGCACGGATTTAAGCAGCAGCGTCAGTGCGTCCCGGCAATAGGGCGCGTGATTGGCTGGTGTAATGCCTTCTATCAAATAGTTTGCACGTGGACTGTCGAATTTATAGCCGTGCGTCCAAAGCCCAAGCTGGAAGTCGAGCCCTCGGCGCGCGGTCTCCTGTGCGATGAAGCGCAGCGTCTCCATGTTGCGGTCACGTTCGTCGTCAGGCAGTCCATGCGCCCGCACGTCGTAACCGGGGACGTTGAGCAGGAATGGATAGGTGAAGTAGAAATAGACATCGCTCACCTCCATCGGATAATTGTATTGTACACCGAAGGTCATGTTGAACCGGTTGATCCGGTGCGTGACCAGCATCGTGAGGTACTCGCGCCACATCGCGCGATCGTGGAACCAGGCTGTATCCTCGACCACGCTTTCGAAGCACCGAGCGATGCTCCGCACCTTGTTCGCCGGCCTCTGCACCAGCGGTAGCGCCTGCTGCATCGCCGCCGCGGCATCGCCCGTTTGCTGCAGTCGATCGATCAGTTCGGTGACGGCATAGACCAGGCCGCGCGGGTCGCTGCCGCAGGCGAGCAGGAGCGGTCCTTTGGCATCTCCCGACAGCACTATTGCGAGCGCTTCGGGCGTCTGCGGCACCACGGTTCCAGTGCGCCGCAGGATCGACTCCGCACCCGGCGCCTGCGCGCCCGCCAGAACGATGCGCCATCCCGTCGCCGGCGCCTGCTCCACGGTCGCGTAGCGCTGCACCGACACGCGGAGCGCAGCCAGGCTCGCCTGCAGTTCACTCGCGGCCCATTGAACCGGACCACTGGCGACAATCGGATCTGCCGGATCGGCGATCAGGGCCAGGCCCTCTCCAGCCGCGAAGCCGGCTCTCGGCATCCCCGCTGCGCTGATGCCTGCCGCGAGCGTCAGGAATGAACGACGGTCGAGGCCGTCATTGCGACTTCCCAGTTCTGGAGCCAAGGTTTCCCTCCTAATGTTATTCTGCGACGCCCGACGGTAGAATCGTCCGGCCGTGAGTGTCCAGAGAGCGAGAGGGGACGTCGCGGAAAGTCACGTTTGGAATCCACAGGTGAGTTCAGGGGGGGCCGGAGGGCGCTCGAATGCCTGCGGACTACGGTGTGTGGATCCTTACCTGTACGCGGGCCGGTATGAAGCCGGGCTGCGCCGGCGTGGCAGCCTCACCTTGAGTGCACCAACTACGGCCAATGCTCGTCGATCGAAACGAGAACGGGTCGTTACAAGGCGTTGATCAGACCTCGGCTGCGAGCCCGTGGCTTCGCCGCGAGCAGACCGAGGCGGCCATCGGCATGGCGGTCCTGAATCGGATGCTGGTGGCTGGACGCGTCCCTTCGTGAAATGAAAATTGCCGGGTTTGCTCCTTCGCCCTTGACGGCTGGTACTTCGTGCGACACCATTTGCCCGCTGCCACAAGTCTTCAAAAAAATGGGACACGGCAAAGTGGTGCTCTGGAAACTGGTAACCGAGGCACTTTCGTGCCGCGAAAGGGTTGCTGTCCATCGGCTACAGCCGATGGCGATATCGTCGAGACGAAATCGAAGGTGCGGAACGCGCACCGTAGGTGCTGCCCCGGCCACGAAGGGGCGCCAGCACCGACATGCGTTAACCGCGTCATCGCCTTTCGGTACGGCCGCGATTACGCTTCGTTCAGCCGACGCATCACAAACTGGCATCGCGAGTGACCGCCCCACTTTCCAGGCCCGCCTCGCGTTGTGCCGGACAACGCCAATGTTCGAATAGATCCGACAAAGAATCGTTAGCGACAGAGGGAGATCCAAGGATGGCAAACCACGATAATATCGCTCTGATGGCTCATCTGATGCGGCGCGCGGGCTTCGGAGCATCCCGCGACGAACTCGAAGCACGCGCCGCCAAAGGATACGAGGCGACAGTCGAGGAACTGCTGAACCCCGAAAGCCAGCCTCCGGTCGATCCCTACGAACTGCTCCGTTACCAGCCGGCTGCCTTGTTGCCCGGCGGCCAGCCCCCGATGGGGAACGTCAACTATATGTACTATCTGGTGACCACCAAGCGCCCGCTTGAGGAGAAAATGGCGCTGTTCTGGCACCACGTGTTCGCCACCGGCAATTCGAAGGTCGACAACTACGATCAATTGCTTGAGCAGATCGAAATCTTCCGTAATAACGGCATGGGCAACTACCGCGATCTGCTGCTGAAGATGGCCAGGAACCCGACGATGATCTTCTGGTTGGACAACAACCAGAACCACGGTTCAGCCGTCAATGAGAACTGGGGCCGCGAGCTGCTTGAGCTGTTCAGCCTCGGCGCCGGCAACTATACCGAGACAGATGTCCGCGAAGCGTCACGCGCCTTCACAGGCTGGACCTTCGAGACCAAAATTCCGCGCCTGCCGTACGGGCGGTTCCCGTGGAAGTTCGAATACCGGCCCGAAGATCACGACGACGGCGTCAAGGAATTCCTCGGCCACCGCGGCCACCTGAACGGCGAGGACATCATCGACATCGTCGTGCAGCAGCCCGCCTGCGCCCGTTTCATCTGCCGGCATCTGTACAATTTCTTCGTTGCCGATGAGCCGCAGGTACCCGCCTGGTCGCTGGAGCCGCCGCGCGATCCGGAGGCGCTGGATGCCATGGCAAAGACCTTGCGGGAGTCGAACTACGAAATCCGTCCTGTCCTGCGCATGTTGTTCAACTCGGACTTCTTCAAGAATGCCCGCAACAAGCATCTCAAGTCACCCGCCGAGGTGGTCGTGGGTACTTTGCGCCTGGTGGGTGGCTATGACATCCCGAAGCCAGGGTATGGTGAGCTGTCGATGCAGCCCTCCTACATGGGCCAGGACCTGCTCAACCCGCCTTCTGTCGAGGGCTGGCACACGGGTTCCGAATGGATCAACAGCGGCTCCCTGATGGCACGCATCAACTTCGTGGCCGAACAACTGGGTAATCAGTCACTGCCGGGCGTCCGCGCCATCATCGAACGCCTGAAGGCAAAAGGCACATTGGCCCCGGATCAACTGGTCAGCGAGTGTCTCGATCTGCTGGGCCCGGTCGAAGTCCGTCCCGAAACGCGCACGGAACTGACCGATCAGGCCAAACAGTGGGGCCAATTGAGTTGGGACAGCAATCCGAACGCCCAGACAGCCGCCAAGCGGGCAACCGAAATGATGCAACTCATCGTTGCGACAAGAGAATACCAATTCGCTTAGAAAAACGATCGGAAAGGAGAAGACGCAATGGCAACAGCGCAAAAGGACCCCGTCCTGGTGGTGCTGCAGCTTACCGGTGGGAACGACTACCTCAACACGGTGATCCCGTACAACAACCCCCTGTATCAGGATAATCGGAAAGCGGTTGGGATACCCGAAGGCCAGATCCTGGCTTTCGACAATGAATATGGTTTCCCCTCGTACCTCGCCCCGCTCAAAAAGATCTGGGACGAAAACAAGCTCGCGATCATGCACGGTGTCGGCTATCTGGATTCGCCGCGATCGCACTTCCGGTCGATGGACATCTGGCATACCTGCGAGGCAGACAAAGTCGGGACCGAAGGCTGGCTCGGCCGTGTCATCCGCGAGTTCGACCCCAAGAAAGAAAACGTTGTCACGGCTGTCAGTTTCGGCCCCTGCCTGTTCCGCGCTTTGGCGGTCCCGGGGGTTCCCGTGGCGTGCGTCGCCGGCTCGTTGGAGCGTTACGGCTTCCTGCCGAACATCCAGGAACCCACACAGCGTCAACAGGTTCTGGAACGTTTCTCCCGCATGTACCAGCCGATCGAAGGCAGCGGGGTAATGGAATACCTCGGCACGACCGGCCTGGATTCCTTGAAGGGTGCCGATATTCTGAAGGTCGCACCGGCACGCTACAAGTCGGACGTGAAATATCCCAATACCTCGATCGCCAGCAAGCTTCGGGGTATCGCCCAGGTGCATCTGGCCGGCCTGGGCAGCCGCATCTTCTACTGTGACCATGGCAGCTTCGACAGCCATGCCGGGCAGAATCCACTGCACGCCAAACTATGGACCGACGTGTCGGAGGGGCTGGATGCCTTCATGACCGACCTTCGCCAGCATGACGCAGCCGAGAATGTGATTGTCCTGATGTTCTCCGAATTTGGCCGCCGCGTGCGTGATAATGGTTCCGGAACGGATCATGGCGCGGCCGGGGCGACCTTCGTGCTCGGTGACCGGGTCAAGGGCGGCCACTATGGCGAATATCCCTCGCTGGCGGCGGAGCGTCTGGTGCAGGGTGACTTGAATCCGAGCATGGACTTCCGGGGGATCTATTCGACAATACTGGACAAGTGGCTGAAGATCGATCCGGTAGCGATCGTTAACGGTACCTACGAACAGCCGGCCTTCCTGCACTAGGCGGTCAGGCCAGACTCGTTCCCCGGCCAGGGGAACGAGGAACGTGCGTGAACGGCCTTCGATATGATCGAAGGCACAAACAAGGTGCGACGGGAGGGAGCCATGCCGCTTACGACGGTTTCGAACGGAAGAACCTATGACTGGAGCTACGCCATAGGGCGTGCCGCGGCGACTGGAACAGGATTCAACTATCCGCAGACGATGTGCCTCGGCAACGACGGGGACATCTTCGTCGCCAACCGCGGCAACGAGAACAACTTCGGCCAGCGCGTCAACCGCCTGAAGCTGGGCGCCCCTGGCGACGAAGAATTGTTGGCGGAATTTTTCACCTGGGGTGAAGGGGACGGAAAGTCGCAGTGGCCATTCGGCGTGGCAGTCGATAGCCTGAACAACGTTTACGTATCGGACGAATGGACGAACGCCATCTCCGTATTCCACGGCAACGGGACGTTCATCCGCAAGTGGGGCAGGGCGGGCAGCGGCGACGGTGAATTGCTGCGTCCGGCTGGCCTCGCCTGCGACAAGGACGACAATGTCATCGTTGTCGACAGTGGCAACAACCGCCTGCAGGTCTTCACCGGTGAGGGGAAGTTCCTGGCCAAGTACGGCAAGGCCGGCAGCGGCGACGGCGAATTCAACCAGCCATGGGGGATAACGCTCGACACGGCTGGCAATATCTACGTGGCGGACTGGAAGAACCACCGCATCCAGAAGCTGTCCTCTGATGGCACGTTCCTGATGAAGATCGGTGAATACGGGACTGTTCCGGTGGCGTCGGATGCGTTTGCCGTGACCTATCTTGGACCCCACGTCTCCACCACGCCGCCGGCGGAGTATCCCAAGGCCGGCCTGCTCAATCATCCCACCGACGTTGCCGTTGACAGCGACGGTGACATCTACATCGCTGATTGGGGCAACCATCGGATCAGCATTTTCGACGCACGAGGGCGGCCGCTGACCAACCTGATGGGCGATGCGCAGGTGATGTCCAAGTGGGGTCAGCAGAGCATCGATGCCAATCCGGATATGATGAAGGCATTGCGCCGCGTCAGGAACCTGGAACCGCAATGGCGTTTCTGCTTCCCGACAGCGGTGGATTTCAATCCGAAAACCGACGAAATCATCATAGCGGACAGCCAACGCAACCGCCTGCAAATCTACCGCAAGGTTCGCGACTACGTCGACTTCCAGGCTAACTTGTAACGATATGGGCGTTGGTGCGCTTCGCGGATGGAGGAGGAGGTAACTCCAGCCCAGCACTGTTACGTAACGATCCCCTGACAGAGGACAGAGGCCTGGCGTCCGGCCGCCAACATCCGGTTCAGGACCGCCACGCTGATTGCGGCCTCGGTCTGCTGGGCCTCGAAACCGCGGGCTCGCAGCCGAGGGCCGACCAGCGCCTTGTAACCGGCCATCGTCGTTTCGACCAGAGCACGCTTGCCATAGTTGTTGGCCAACTGCCAGGCCGGTCGGCCCCGCTCCGTCATCATCGCCAGATGGCGGTCACGCTGTGTAGGCGCTGCGTCCTTATCGCGCGTCTCCGCTGCGGCTCGCAGGATGGCCATGGCACTATCCGACAGCCCTGCACGCGCGTAAAATTCAGGACCGACTCGATTCTGCCTCGCACTCTGGTTGCGGTCTCGGGCTTCGCGTTCCAGATCGGCTCCCGAATCTGCATCAGGTGTGCCGTGGTGATGTCCTTCACCGGTAAACTCCCTATCATCGGAGCGGCGTATGTGGCGAGCGTATTCCGGACCTGTTGCCGGTGTTTGGAGTTCCGCCAGGCAGGCTCATTGCCAGCGATAAATCGCTCCGCCGCTTCGGCAAACGTCGTGAGATGCACCGGCTCCGCTGACTGCGCAGCCCCTGTTCCGCGTGCCGCTGGTCCAATGGGTCTATGCCCCGCGCCAGCAACTTCCGCGCATCCGATGCCTGATCACGGGCCTCTGAAAGCGTGACATTTTCGAGACTGCCAAGAGACATCTCGCGCGCTTTCCCATGGTGCATGAATCGACCTGCCAGTGCCGCCGTTCGGGCGTGACCACGATCAGCGACAGACCACCGCCGTCGGGATACCTACCCGGCTCCTGTTTCAGCCTAACTGCCGTTCGCAGCCAGCTTGTTGATGCCTCTTGCCATAATCGCCTCCGCCATAACACCGCAAACTTAGTGTGGGTTGGATTCGTGTTGCAGATCGGCCGGACGCCGCCCCTTCGTGAGCATGAGACCGGCCTATACGGCCGCTCTCCAGGGATCATGGGAACGGCGAAGGATGATATGGAACGGTTG
>JAQGHW010000074.1 GCA_028291505.1 Rhodopila sp.
CCAGCCCGCCCCACATCCCGAACTTCGCGAACGCCGGCCGGATATTCCGCACCTTCGACAGTTCGTCCCACACCCAGCTCGATCGCAGCCGGTCGAGGTAACTCGTCACCTCCGCCGGATGATCCCCCGCCAGCGCCTCGGCGATCGCCTCCGCCGCCAACATCCCGGACTTCATCGCGGTATGGGTGCCCTTGATCTTCGGCACGTTCAGGAACCCCGCCGCATCCCCGATCAGCAGTCCGCCGGGAAAACTGAGCTTCGGGATCGACTGCAATCCGCCCTCGTTCAGCGCTCGGGCACCATACGAAATCCGCCGCCCGCCCTCGAAATGCTTGCGCACATCCGGGTGGGTCTTGAACCGCTGCATCTCGTCGAACGGCGACAGCCACGGATTGCTGTAGTCCAGCCCGATGACAAAGCCATACGACACCAGGTTGTCGCCGAAGTGGTACAAGAACGACCCGCCATAGGTCGCCCGGTCCAGCGGCCAGCCCAGGCTGTGCTCGATCAGGCCCGGCTTGTGACTGGCGGCCGGGATCTCCCACAGTTCCTTGATCCCGATCGCGTAGGTCTGCGGATCGTGCCCCTCCCGCAGGTCGAAGCGCTTCATCAACTGCTTGGACAGCGACCCGCGGCAGCCCTCGGCGAACAGCGTGTAGCGCGCCCGCAATTCCATGCCCCGCTGGAAGTTGCCCGTGGGTTCGCCGTCCTTTCCGACCCCCATGTCGCCGGTGGCGATGCCAACGATCCGGCCGTCTTCCTCCAGCAACTCCGACGCAGCGAACCCGGGATAGATCTCCACCCCGAGCGCCTCGGCCTGCTGCCCGAGCCAGCGAACCACGTCGCCGAGCGAAACGATGTAGTTGCCGTGATTGTGCATCTGCGGCGGCGTCGGCAACTTGAACGACCGCTTCTCGGTCAGGAACAGGAAGCGGTCCTCGCGCGCCGGCGTGTTCAGCGGAGCACCCTTGTCCTTCCAGTCCGGAATCAGTTCGTTCAGCGCCCGCGGCTCCAGCACCGCGCCGGACAGGATATGCCCGCCGATCTCGCCGGCCTTCTCCACCAGGCAAACCGCCATATCGGGGGACAGTTGTTTCAGCCGAATCGCCGCCGACAGGCCGGCCGGCCCGCCACCCACGATCACGACGTCAAACTCCATCGCTTCCCGCTGCGGTAACTCCTCGGGCATTTTCCACTCCTCGCCGTCTGCCGTGATTTCACTTCAGGCTTATGTGCGTCAGAATACCTTGTGGGGCAAACCGCCAGGCCTCCCGAACATTTAACCGTGCATAAGGGTGTGATCGCCGGAGGCGGGCAAGGAGTGTCACCTATGTCCACGAACGACGCCTTGTTGCTGATAGGCCACGGATCGGCGCGCTATCCGGATGCGGGCAGCGCGATGCGCCGGCACGCCGAACACCTGCGTACGTCAGGCCGGTTCGCCCAGGTGGAAATCGCGCTGCTGAACGGCGCACCGTCCGTGGCCCGCGCGTTGGCGCTGATCAAGACGCCCACCCTCCGCGTCGTGCCATTCTTCATGGAAGACGGTTACTTCACCCGCGTCGCGGTACCCCATGCGTTGGGTGACCGCCCCGCCATCATTTGCCCCCCCGTCGGGGTCCACGACGGCATGGCCGGTCTGATCGAGCGCAACGCCCTGGCCGCATGCGACGGCCTGGCCGTCCTGTCGCGCACCGCCGCGGTCCTCGTCGTCGGCCATGGATCAGCCACCTCCCCCGGCCGGGCGCTCGCCTTGCATCGGCACACCGCCCGCGTCGCGGCGACCGAATTGTTCGCTCGCGTCGAGGCAGCCTGCCTGGAGGAACCCCCACTCGTCGCCAATGCCCTGGCCGGACTGCGCACCCACCCGGTGGTGGTCATCGGCTTCCTCGCCAACCACGGCGGTCACCTCCGCGACGATCTGCCGGCGCTGATCGCGGCCGAACGTGCCGCGCGAGCCGACGCCGCCCGGCCAGTCCAATTTCACGGTTCGGTAGCCGACGATCCGATGATGGTCCAGATCATCATCGATCAGGCGATCGGCGACCCACGGGGAGAATAAGATGTTTGCCTATGTCGGCGGCTATACCACGCCCGATCGCGACGGACGCGGCAACGGCATTAACGTCTATCGCGTCGATGAGGTCAGCGGCGGATGGACCCATCTGCAGCACGTCGGCGGGTTGGAGAACCCATCGCTGTTCACCCTGAACCGCGACGCCACCCGCCTCTACAGCGTGCATGGCGGGCGCAACCTGATCAGCGCGTTCGCCATCGACCCCGGCACCGGCGCGCTGACCCTGCTCAACCAGGTCGACTGCCAGGGCAACAACCCCGTCGATTCAGCCCTCGACCCCACCGAACGCTTCCTGCTCATCGCCAATTACGGCTCCGGCGCCGTCGCGGTGATGCCGGTCGGCGACGACGGCCGGCTGCAGCCGGTCAGCCAGGTGGTCCCGCTTCCAGGAACCCCCGGCCCCAACCCAAAGGAACAGGCATCCTCCCACCCGCATGCCCTCATCTTCGACCCCACCGGACAATTCGTCGTCGTCCCCGATAAAGGCTTCGACCGCACCTTCTTCTTCAGCTTCCAAAACGGCCGCCTGACCCCGACCCAGCAGCACTTCATCGATTCCTCACCCGGCGCGGCGCCACGCCACACCGTGTTCCATCCCACCCTGTCGGTGCTGTACGTGAACAATGAGCTCGACTCGACCGTGACGGTGTTCGACTGGACGGCCGGACGCGCGACCGAGCGGCAGGTGATCTCGACGATCGCGCCCGGACATACGGGGCATAACACCACGGCCGAGATCGCGGTGTCCCCCTGCGGGCGATACCTCTATGTGTCGAACCGCGGCCAGGACAGCATCGTGCACTTCGTCATCGCGCCGGGCAGCGGGCTGCTGAAGTACGCCGGGACTTTCGCCACCGGCGGGGCGAGACCGAGATTCTTCACCCTCGGGCCACGCGGACTGCATCTTTATGTGGCCAACCAGGACAGCGATGAGATCACCGCCTTCCATGTCGACCAGCGTGCCGGCAGCCTGATCCCGACCGGGGTGCGCATCGCCGTGGGCAGCCCCTCCGCGATCAGCTTTGTGACGCCCTCTTGAAAGCTGGACCGCATCGCGTCGATACTGTGTTCAATCGAAAAGTATCGTGGGGACGACTCCATGGCCAAAACCAGCACCGGACGAGTAACGCCCACCGAGGTAAGACCGCCTCCGCGTGCTCCCGCTCGCAAGAAGGCCAAGGCGGCGGCCGGCTCACCGAAGCAAAAAGCCGCCGCGAAGACCGCAGCCAAAGGAGCGGCTCCCAAAATGGCCGCCGCGCCGAAGAAAGTCACCGCGGTCAAGGTCACGTCTTTGAAGCAGTCGCCCCCGCTGAAGCAGGCTGGTGCCAAAGGAAAGGCGCCGGCACCGAAGCAAACAGCGGCCAGGAAGGCGGCTCCGCCGGCGAAGACCGCGCGCAAATCCACACCCCCAGCCAAAGCCGCTCCAAAGACCGCCACCCCAAAGACCGCTGCCACCAAGACCGCCGCCACCAAGACCGGCACCACCAGGACCGCCGCCACCAAGACCGCCGCCACCAAGACCGCCGCCACCAAGACGGGCACCATCAGGACTGTCGCCGTCAAGAAAGCCGCCACCAAGACCGGCACCACCAGGACTGTCGCCGTCAAGAAAGCCGCCGCGCGCCGCCCTGCCGCCCGGACGACCGTTCCAACCCCAGCCGCCCGTCGCGCCCGCACCGCCGCCGCGCCGCGCAAATCCCCCAAGGCAGCATCGCGTAACGCGCCCGCCCCGGCACCGGCCGAAACAACCGCGGCCCCGCCGGGGAAAACAACCGTCAACCCCCCGCAGGTATTCACCGTCAGCCACCTCGATCAAACCGACTTCAAGGTCGACGGCCTGCGGACCTACGCGCGATACCGGGATCTGGGGATCGCCGCGGCCACCGGCGGCTTATGCCAGGCGCATGTGATCCGCTTCACGCCGCCCTGCACCGATGAAGTCCGCAAACGCCACATGCACGAGGCCGAACTGCAACTCGTCTACGTGCTGCAAGGCTGGATGAAGAAT
>JAQGHW010000083.1 GCA_028291505.1 Rhodopila sp.
TGCACCAAGCCCGCCGCAAGGTTGAAAAACTGGTTGTAGGGCGTGAACGCGTTGGCGATGCTGTTCGGCGATGTGCCGAGCGAAGCCGTGAGCGATACCTGCGGCAGCCGGTTGGCGATCGCGACGCCGATCTGCGCACTGGCGGCCTGCATGCTTGCCGCCGCCGCACGGATATCGGGCCTCTGTTCAACCAGTCTCGAAGAGACACTCACCGGTAAGTCCTGCGGCAAATGGAGCGAAGCAAGATCAAAATCCTGGGCGAAGGAGTCGTTCGGAAATCCACCTGCCAAGGCCGCCAATAAGTGCCGCTGCTGTGCCAACTGGCTTTGCAACGGTATCAGGACTTGCTGGGCTTGCGCCAGCACCGCCTCCTGCGCCAGCACGTCGGCTTGGGCAATCTCGCCCGTGCTGTATTGGCGCCTCATGATGTCACGGATTTCCGTATCTGCCTTGATCGTGTCCTGTTGTGCTCCGATCAGGTCGTGCAGCAGCGCTTCCTGCACCGCGGCAGCCACGACATTTGCGGTCAGCGACAGGTAGGTCGCCTCCAGCTGAAACTTCTGGTTCTCCGCCTGCGCGGCCAGCGCCTCGACCGCCCTGCGATTGAGGCCGAACACGTCCGGCGTGTAGGAGATTGCGAGCTGCGCCGTGAACAGAGAATAATAAGGGTTGCCCGATGCCGAAACCGGCGAGAGCGCGCGGGTCGGCGTCAGATTGCGAGCATCCGACAATCCCGCTGTGACGGTGGGGTAAAAGGCACCCTGCTGCGCCAGGACGTTTTCATGCGCCGCTCGGAGCGTTGCCTGTGCAGCAGTGATCGTCGGGTTGGCTTTCAGCGCCTTCTCGATCAGGTCGTTCAGCGGCTGCGACCGGAACGCCACCCACCATTGGCCGGGAATGTCCATGTTCTGGACGAAGCGCTGCACCTCGCCCTGCTGAACGGAGGCGGACGTGGTTTGATCGGCCAGCGGCCCATAACCCGCCCCCTCGGGTGCCGCCGGGCTGGCAAAGTCGGGCCCGACCGCACAGCCGCAGAGCGAGCCGGCGACCGCCAAAGCGATATAGGCCGTGACGGTGTTCATGTTGAGAGTCCTCATTCTGCGGCACTCAAGGCGCTCGACGCGGGTTGCCGCGCCGTCGCCCTCCGGCGGCCCCTGAACCAGGGATAGACAGCAGGCAGCACCAGCAGGGTCAGCAGGGTGGCCGTCACCAGCCCTCCGATGACGACGGTCGCGAGGGGCCGCTGCACCTCCGCTCCGGCGCTGGTCGAGACTGCCATCGGCAGGAACCCGAGGCTCGCGACCGTCGCCGTCATCAGCACGGGCCGCAGACGCAGCATCGCGGCTTCAAAGGCGGCACGGACCGGATCGAGCCCTTCCTCGCGCTTCTCCTCGATGGTGGTGACTAGCACCACGCCGTTCAGCACCGCGATGCCGAACAGTGCGATGAACCCTACCGCGGCCGAGATGCTGAACGGCAGGCCCCGGGCGGTGAGCGCGAGGACGCCGCCGATCGCGGCGAACGGCACGTTGCAGAAGATCATCGTCGCCAGGCTCAGGCGCCGGAACACTATGAACAGCAGCGCAAAGATCAGAGCCAGGGCTGCCGGAACCACGACAACCAGGCGGGAGATCGCATCCTGCAGGTTCTTGAATTGGCCGCCCCACTCGATCGAGTATCCGCTGGGCAACTTCACGCGGGCCGCCACCGCCTTCCGGGCATCCGCAACGAAACTGGCGACGTCACGCCCCCGAACGTTGGCCTGTACCGTGATCTTACGGCGGCCATGCTCCCGATCGATCTGCGCCGGGCCCTCCTCCATCCGGATCTCCGCCACTTGGCTAAGCGGCACGGAACGGCCGGCTCCATCCGAGATCCGCAGGCTCGAGATGTGGGCGACATCGCTGCGATCCTGCGGGCTGAGCCGGACCCGGATGTCGAAGCGCGCCGGTCCTTCGACCATCGTTCCCACCGTCCGGCCGCCAAGAGCCTCCACTTCATCCAGTACCTGGCTGGCATTCATGCCGTACCGCGCGATCGCCGCGCGATCGACGATGATCCTCAGATAGGGCTGCCCGGCCGTCTGCTCCGCCTGGACGTCAGCCGCCCCCGGAACGCCGGACAGCGCACCAGCCACCCCTTGCGCCGCGGTCCGCAGTGCGTCCGCATCGTCGCCGTAGATGACGGCCGCGACGTCTGAGCGCACGCCTTGCAGCATGTCGTCCATCCGCATTTCGATCGGCTGCGCCCAGCTGGGCTGCAGACCCGGCACGCTGTCGTTCAAAGCTGCCGAAAAGGCGCTGATCAGCCCCTCCCGGTCTTGCGCCGTCCGCCACTCGGATCGCGGCTTGAGCATGATGAACGTGTCGCTCTGCTCCACACCCATCGGATCCGTCGGGATCTCGGAGCTGCCGCCGAGCGTGACCGCGGTCTTCACTTCGGGGAATTTCAACAGGGTCTGCTCGATCATCGTCTGTGTCTTGACCGCGCTCGAAAGCCCGATGCTCGGCAGCTTGGTTGTCGTCACCGTCAACGCACCCTCATCCAGGCGCGGGATGAACTCGGCGCCGAGCCGGGTGGCGAGAATGCCGCTTCCCAGGAGGAGCAGGACTGCGAGGCCAAGGGTCCAACCGGGATGGCGGGTCGTGCGGGAGAGCAGGGGCGCGTAAGCCAGCCGGACCCACATGATCAAGCGGCTCTCCTTTTCCGCTATCCGACCGCGGAGGAGAAAGCTGGCCAGGACCGGCATCAGCGTCAGCGTCAGCACCAATGAGGCGACGAGGGCGAAGATGACCGTCAACGCCATCGGGCGGAACAGCTTGCCCTCGATCCCCTGCAGACTGAGGATCGGCAGGTAGACCACCGTGATGATCGCGACGGCGAACACGATCGGCCTGGCCACTTCGCGCGCTGCACCGTGCACGACCTTATCGACCGAATGGTGCGGCGCGTGGGCCCGGCGGCGCACCACGTTCTCGATCATCACGACCGCCCCATCGACGATCAAACCGAAGTCGATGGCGCCAAGGCTCATCAAGTTGCCGGACAGACCGGCGAAATACATCGCCGTGGCTGCTGCAAGCATCGAGAGTGGAATGGCGGAGGCGACGATGAGGCCCGCGCGCGCATTGCCGAGCAAGGCGAACAGTACCACCATCACCAGCACGGCGCCCTCCGCGAGGTTGTGCGCCACCGTCTGGATCGTCAGCCCGATCAGGTCCGCCCGGTTGTAGTAGGGGAGAATCTCCACGCCGGGGGGCAGGCTCGGGCGGATGTCGTCCACCGCCTTGGCCACGCTCTGCGCGACCGCACGGGTGTTTTCGCCCATAAGCATCAGCACGACGCCGACGACCGTCTCGCCCTTGCCGTCCCGTGTAACGGCGCCGAGCCGCGGGCGCGCCGCTGGTGCGATGGTCGCAACGTCGCGCACATAAAGCGGCACACCGCCCTCGTTGGTGCGCAGGACAATGTTGCCCAGGTCAGCCGGGTTCTGCACCAGGCCCTCACCGCGGATGACGGCCTGTTCGCCGTTATGCTCCAGGGTCGCGCCGCCACGGGCGCCGTTGTTGCGCTGGACGGCGTCGAACACGTCGCCAATGGAAAGGCCGTAGCGGGTTAGTGCATTGGACGATACCTGGATCTCATACGTTTTCAGTTCGCCGCCGTTGGCGTTCACGTCGATAACGCCGGGCACCTCGCGAAGGCGCGGCGCGATTTGCCAGTCCAGGATCGTGCGCAGGTCCATCGCGGAGGAGTGGGCGCCGCGCACCTCGAACTGGTAGATCTCGCCGAGGCCGGTGGAGATTGGCCCGAGTTGCGGCGGGCTTGCCTCCGGGGGCAGCTGCACCTGCGGCAGGCGGCTGCTGACCAGGTTGCGCGCCGCGTAGATGTCGACGCTGTCCGCAAAGCGCACGTAAATGACCGAGAGGCCATAGCGCGAGACTGAGCGCAGGTTGTCCATGTGCGGCATGCCCTGCAGCGCCAGCTCAAGCGGTGCTGTGATGAAGCGCTCGACATCGAGCGGGCCGAGCCCAGGGGACTGCGTGATGACCAGGACTTGCCGGGGCGAAATGTCGGGCTGGGCGTCGATGGGCAGGCGCTGAAGGCTGGCTCCGCCGACGACGACCAGAATCACGACCAGGATGATGACAACGATGCGGTTGGCGAGAGCCGCGTCGACGATGCGAGCGAACATCTTGGTTCCTTTCAGCCTTCGTCGGGGATCGATGATTGCGTCAGGGCGGCCTTCAGCCAGAAGCTGCCGTCAGTCACGACACTGGCTTTGGCTGCCAGCCCTTCCACAATCTCGGTGAAGCCGCCGCTGTGCAGGCCGAGGCGGACGAAATGCCGGCCGAATTGCCTCGGCCCGCCGGGCGTGAAGACGACGGGCTTGCCATCGATCTCCTGCAACGCGGCATCCGGAACCATGATGCCGTCCCGGCCGAGCGGAGACTTGATATCTGCCGTGGCGAACATGTTGGCGCGCAGAGCGCCGTCGGGGTTCGGCACCTCACACCGCACCCTGGCCGTCCCGCTGCGGGGGTCGATCTGATCGGGAATGTAGGCGACCCGCCCGGCGAACGTGCGCCCCGGATAGGCGTCGACGCTGACCGACACGGTTTGCCCGACCTGAACGGCACCCAGATCCCGCTCAGCGATATCGGCCAGCACCCAGACGGTCGACAGGTCCGCGAGGGTAAAGAGCTGCCGGCTGGTGTCGACAAGTTCGCCCGGGACGGCCCCGATGGAATGGATGATGCCGTTGAACGGCGCGACAATCGTGCCGAGGGAGTTCGCCGGCCCCTGGACGACCGAAGCGATATTGCCGGCCGGTGCATCTTGCGGCCCCGCCGGCATCTGACGCTGCTCAGTCTCCTGCCATTGCTGCAGTTCCGCCACGCGCGTGCGCATCTCGGCGTCAGTGCGAGCAGCCTCGGCGCGACGATGCTCAAGCTCGCTTTGTGCCAATCCGCCGATGCGCACCAGCTCTCCCGCGCGATTGTACGCGGCCTGGGCTGCGCTGGCCTCGGCCTTCGCCTGGACCAGCGAAGCCTCCGCCGCGGCGATGTGGCTCCGCGTGTCGCCCAGGTCGAAGTTGTCGAGTAGCGCCAGCCGCTGGCCCGCCCGTACCGGCTGGCCGACGGCGACTTCAATGGATTGGATCCGCCCGCGCGCCGGGGGGCTGAGCTGCGCCATCC
This sequence comes from Rhodopila sp., assembly GCA_028291505.1. Classification (GTDB taxonomy): domain Bacteria; phylum Pseudomonadota; class Alphaproteobacteria; order Acetobacterales; family Acetobacteraceae; genus Rhodopila. Next base: position 5,199 of record JAQGHW010000083.1, read on the forward strand.
GCTGGTCGTTGAAGGCGACAATGCCGGTTGCGTGCACGGTCCGGACAAGCGGCTGCAGGGCGGCCGTGGCGAAGTGCAGGTCCATGTTGTGCAGGGCTGCCGGCGCCACGTCGACGCTGTCGGAGGATTGCTGAGCTGTCTCCGCTGCCGCCGCCGGCGCCCCGGGGCTGGGTTGCGCTGCCGGGCTGGATTGCGCTGCCGGACGAGAATTGGCTTCGAACCCAGCGGCGGCGGCGACCAAGGCGGTCGCCCCCATCAGGACGATGATCCGGGACTGTTTCATGACAGGCGACCCTGCCCAACGTTCGACTTGGGGAGGATCGACGGCGTGTGTGTGGCTGGCATTTGGCGATATCCATCCGAACGGTGTACTTCGGCGGGAGACCTACCAAGGTGTCTTGACGCGAACCTTACGGGCTTTCGCCCGGCCGTCAGCTTGGCGTAAGCTGGATGACGGATGTAGCGTTCTGTCAGAGAGGCGCTGCGATGCGAGTTCTATTAGTCGAAGACGAGCCGCATATAGGTTCGGCTGTTCAAGAGCATGTTCGGGCAGCCGGGCACGCAGTCGACTGGGTTCGCCAAATTGGCGCCGCGGACGACGCAATACGCTCCGTCCCTTATGATGCCTTGCTGCTCGACCTTCATCTGCCGGATGGCCGCGGCTTGGACTTCCTCAAGAAATTGCGGCGGCGGGGCGATGCGCTTGCGGTCGTTATCTTGACCGCGCGCGATCAGGTGAGCGACAGGATCGAGGGGCTCAAGGCTGGGGCGGACGACTACCTGGTGAAACCTTTCGACCTCGATGAGATGAATGCGCGGCTGCAGGCCGTCGCGCGGCGCTATCAGGGCAAAGCGATCCCGACAATCCGTCTCGGTCCTGTCGAGCTGGAGCCGGAGGCGCGTGTTGCCCGCCTCGAAGGACAGGTGGTGGACGTGACCGCACGCGAGTGGGCGGTACTTGATGTCTTGATCCGGCGACCGAACGCGACGGTGGCCAAGGAAGCGATTGAGGAAGCGCTCTACGCATTCGGGAACGAGATCGAGAGCAACGCGATCGAGGTGTATATCAGCCGTATCCGACGGAAGTTCGGCCGGGACTTTATCCGGACCGTTCGCGGTCTCGGATACAGTTTGACGGGTTAGCGACATGGCAAACCGAAGCATCGTCTCTCGGCTGATCCTGGTATTGGCGGCGGCTCTGGCGGGGGTCTGGCTGCTTGGCAGCGTTGCCGCCGCGATGCTGACCCGCTTCGAGGTCAACGAAAGGCTGGACTATGCTCTGGAGGAGGTCGCCCAGCGCTTGATGCCGGTCGTGGATGGGTCATTGTCGGAGCCAGAAGCGATGCAGTCCCTGGGCGAGCACATGCTGCCCACCGTGGACCCCAAGGCGATCGCCTATCAGATCCTTGACGGCGCGGGCCATCTCATTTTGCGCTCTCCAAACGCACCAGAAGAGTCGTTCAACGGCGCCCCGCAGCCCGGATTTCATGAGACGCCGCGTTATCGGATTTATAGTACGCCGGCGACGAAAGGTCCCTACTGGCTTGAGATCGCCGAACCGCAAATGCATCGCCATGAGGCGATCGGTCGAGCGATCGGGCTTGCGATCTTGCCCCTGCTGGCGTTGCTGCCGCTCTCCTGGATTGTGATCCGATGGGCAGTACGCCGCAGCTTTCGGCCGCTCATCAAGCTGCAGCGCCAGATCGGCACTCGAAGTGGAACAAACCTCGCCCGAATCCCGGACCTGGACTTTCCATCCGAGCTGCTTCCAATTCATACGGCGGTCAATCGGCTTCTGGAGCGGCTGGAGCGCGCATTGACAACGGAGCGACAGTTCGCCGCCAACAGCGCACACGAACTGCGCACGCCGATCGCAGGGGCCCTTGCGCAAATGCAAGTCCTGTCTTCGCAATTGAACGAAACGCGGCATACCGAGCGGGCAGGCGTGATAATTCGCCAGATCAAAAGCCTTGGCGAACTGACCGAGAAACTGTTGCAGCTCTCGCGGGCCGGCGCGGGCCTCGCGCTCGCCCGCGAACCCG
>JAQGHW010000087.1 GCA_028291505.1 Rhodopila sp.
CCTTGGTTGCACCGAGATCCCGCTCGGCATCCTGGCCGGTCCATCATCTGCCCTTCAAGTGCCTGTGGTCGACACGATCGACGCCCTCGCCCGCGCCGCGATCCAATGGGCCAAATCGGATTCGCTCATGATGCCGGAAGGTGCCTGAACCTTCCAGCGCTATTCTAATCGCTCTTGTTTCGTATTAGCCTGCCATGCTTGTCGGGGTTCATACCGCGGGCGGCAAAGTAATCAATCGGACACCGAGTTACACGGTGTTCGCACGGAGTGCACCGAGTAGAAATTTTGTTGGTATTGCATCGGATGCGAACAGCTTGCGTGCGCACGAAGCGGCAAATGAAACGCGCCCGGTGGCGAGCGCTGCTTTGCTTCTCAGCGCAACTCCGTGCAAACACCGTGTAACTCTGTGTCCGATTGATTACTTTGCTTCCCGCCGCACCGAAACCGGCAGCATGATACAAGCCGGCCAAATCAGCGCATGCTTCCAGCAACACCGATATTCGCTCCCAAATCGAGGCATCCACTCTCCCCATCCTCAAAGCACGAAACGAAAATTCTTGCCGTCTTCTGCTACGCCTCCCGTGACACCAGTCGCGCAATGAGATTGGCCAGCGCCTGACGAACCGTATCGTAACGGACGTCAGACCTGGCCCAGCCCCTTGGCATCACCGCTCTTGCTGACCGATCAACCACTGTCCCAACCATCTGCAATACATCGAACGCGCATCCCCACGACAGTGTAAACCCCGATCCGCCATGACCATAATTATTCAAGATGTACTTCCGCGCCCCACCGAATTCCACCCGTGAGCAGCCTGTTCTGACACTATCGGACTCAGAATCCCGAACGAAACGATAGCCGATCGCCGGCGAAACAATAACAGGGTCGTCCCGCACCATACGCTCAAGATCGAGCCGTCCGTTGCTCACGCGCAGCAGGATATCGGCATTCAGCCGCAGGATCGCCGAGGGGACCGCAAGCGAACCTCCGTCCCGCCGCCGGAACTCGATTTCTTCTCCCACCGTCTGATCACCAACCCAGCGTCCGCCGTCGATTCTGCCTTCCTGTCGGCTGCCACCCAGGATCCAAGCGTCCGAACGTGGGTAGCAATAGACATCGGCGGGCGCTCCCGCGGCGTTCCGGTAGATCTCGGCCAATGGTTTGTAATTGTAAGAAAACGGCTGCTCTCCAACAACCCCCTTGGTGTCGATCCGCAGATAGTGGCCGCGGATAAGCTTCGGCGGGACCGGATCGATCAGCGGCTCGAAATCAGGTTCCGACGGCGCGTCGACGCACCGTGCATCGTTGGTCGCCGATCGAAGGAACGCATGGGCGCCAACGCCGGTACAATTCACGTAGATATCGTGGTCCAGCGCAAGGTAGTCGGACAGGCCCCCGTTGCCGGCCGGCCCCAGTACCCGTCCGCCAATCTCCGCATAAAGTAAGTACAGATACCGTACATATACGGGAGCCTCGCAGAAGAACGCATCGAATTTCCAGCCATGTGTCTCCCGGGCCCCCGATCGCCTGGGAACCCGGGTGTCACTGAGCTCTTCAGCTGTCAGAAAGCGGAAGTTGTCGACCGACTCGGCATAAGCCGGCATGGCCAGGACTGGATCTTCAAAGATCTCATAATGAACCTGACCCCGAACCCCGCAACCCGCTCGGGCAGCAAGCACACGAAAGAACTCTCGGGAAATGCCCGTCCAGCGTGCAACGTTCGGTGACGAAACCGAATGAGGCAGCACGGATGCCGCGGCGTGCAACGTGGCAAATTCCGAAGGGCGGGCGGCGTCCGGTTCATACGACGGCTCGGCACAAGTATATAAAACGGTCCTGTACCCAATCATCTGCAACAAAATCGCGGTTGTCACACCCGAAATACCACCGCCCAGGATGGCGATACTGCGATCGGAGTTCACTTGCACAGCATCTCACCTGGGACCATTGACCGGCACGATATGGCGAGCGGCGCAGCAATGGCAACCCGCCGCGCCGCCGTGGCCGCCCGGCCATCCGCGGTTCCGCACAAGAATCCCCCCGCGCTCCGGCCGCCTGTTCCGCTGCCATCGCCGGCACCACGACCGAGTCGCTTTCCTTGTGCGCCGTCACCGGGATGGACTTCGCGGCCGGCGTTTTGCTGCCCTCGGCGTAGTGCCACATCGGCAGCAGGACATTGGCCTCGGGATAGTAGCTCCCCCACATCCCACCGGGATGTTGTAGGCGACGACCATCAGACCGCTCAGCTTCCGCTCGATATTATCCTTCGACGCCGTGCGCAGCGTGACCGTCACCCCGGGCGCCAGACCCAGCCGGTCGATGCCCACGCAATTCATGAACACCACCTCGCGCGTGCCATGGATACCGTTCGTCATGCCGGGCGCGAGGCGTCGGCACCCTGGCAGCCTTCCTACTACCACGGCGCAAGGCATAAGCCGCCAAGACCAGTCGCAAATTCACCCCTCGCAAATAGCCGTTTCGGACCGTGCCGACAGCTCGCGATAGTCAAATCAACAGCGCGAAGCGCCAAATCCCTTTCTCGGTGAAACTCCGTGCAAACCCCGTGTAACTCCGTGTCCGCTTGATTACTATGCTGCTGCAGGCACCGCTGCTGCAGGCACCAATCATAACAGTCGGTGTGCCCCGCCAGGCAGCCGCCCCCCGGCAAGCCCTCCAAAATCCGACCGCCCCGTCAGCCCGCCAGCCGAACCGCCAAAGAAGCCTGAAACGCATCCATCATCATGAACCCCGGATCCGCTCGGCACGCATCCTCCGTCTCCCGCAGGATCTCCTCATCTGACTTGCTCAGGTCCAGCGGCCGCCCATGCGGTTGCGGCACATGGAAAGGCGTATCCAGATACGCCTCGACAGTATTGCCCTCCGGATCCTTGAAATAGCACGACCACGCATTCCCGTGGCTGATCACCCGCATCTCCGAGGCACCATTGTCCAGCGCCCGCCGATGCACCACCCGCAGATCGGCCAGCGAGTCCACCATGAACGAAATCTGGTTGATAGGATTGAACCCGGACGTATCAGGCCGGCCGCTAACCAGCACAAGCTGGTGATGGTTACCCGGACTGGCGCTGAGGAACGTCAACTCCGTCCCGCCGCGACCTTGCCCGCTGTCGGTCACCATCAGCCCAAGCACCGTCGAGTAAAACCGCTCAAGCAGCGGCTTGTCATGCGCATAGATCCCAACGTGAGCCAGCCGTGCGTGGATCGTTCCCATGGTCGTTCCCCTGAGTTGCCTTTACCGCATTGAAGGTCGCCGCCGCCCGTTGTGCAAGTGACCAAACTATATGGGCGGGAGGTCGCCTCGACCTCCGGAACCATACTCGTCTCGACAGTTATCTCCCTCGCCACGCTGTCGCTTCTACTCGCGTGGTTCGCATAACCCCCACCCTCAAGCCCGCCGGATCGCGATCATGATGCGCTGATGCCGGGGAAACAGCCGAACCGACAGATCGAGGATCTGTTTCCACGGCCGGTATTTGCGATTGAGCAACTGCATCCCATGCTCGAACCCCGCGCCACCCACGATCTCGGCCCGCGCCGCCGCCCACTCGCCCGTAATCCGTCCGCGCCCATCGCACGGGGCGATCCTGACCACGCCCGTCCGCCTGATGCGCTTCGCTTTGCCGGAATCCGCCGTCGTGTAGACATAAAGCTTCGGTCCGCCGGTCTCCCCGGGCGCGGCGGCGAACCAGACCGGGGTCCGGACGCCCTTGCCGCTCTTGCGGTAGGTTTCGAGGTTCAGATACCGCTTCCCCTCAAAGGCATCCAACACCCCGCCCGCAACCATCCCCTGGCTCCTGTCTCAGCACTCCGCGGCACCATTGTCCCCCGCTTCCTGGAACGCCTTCCCAAACCCGGCGGATGCGATCAAAGCGAGCGACCGGCGCAATTCACCCGCCTGCTCCGGTCCGAAGGTCGCCTCGAACCGATGTTGGGCGTTCTGCCACAACTGCAACGACTCTTCGAGCTTGGCGGTTCCCAACGCCGTCAACTTGATCAGCCGGCTGCGTTTGTCCGCCGGGTCCACCACAACCGCGACAAACCCGTCCCGCTCCAGCGGTTTCAGGTTGTGCGCCAGAGCCGACCGATCCAGCACCAGCGCCGCCGCCAGATCCCCCATCGTCGGCGTCCCGGCCCGGGCAATGTGGTTCAAGATCGAGCGCTGCGTCGAAAGCAGCCCGCAAGGCGCCAAAATCGAGTCATAGAGCTGCGACACCCGCCGCGTCGCCTTGCGCAGCGCGGTACCATTGCACACCGACTCAGGAAGCAACACCGCTCCCTCCTTCCCTGCCATCCGAATTTCCTGCTCCTGCATGCCGCCGAGACCTCTTGATCAATATAGGCATCTG